>NZ_JBFEFI010000004.1:600000-769812 GCF_040717535.1 Thalassoglobus sp. JC818 | reverse complement strand
ATTCAGTTCCACCAATTGTAACTCGTTTCCATGGTCCTTCTCGCTGCGGGTCCAATTGAGAAATGAGTTTTTTGGGATTTGTTGCGGGTAGTAAGTAAGCAATTGGGGAGGAACTCTTTGAAGGCGGTCCATAGAACCACAACAAAGGGCCGGTTGGGTCAAGTCCGGTCCTGATCTTGGAACTCTGCTTGGCGGATTCCAGAACTCCCGGCTGTAGCAGTCTCATCTCTTTGGCTAGACTGTCGATTTGGTTGCTGAATGACTCAATGTTGGCAACTACAACAACTGCACGCGTTCCAGCAGGTGCGATGCTCCAGAGCTCCTGAGCGAACAGCAGTGTTGAACTCGCAAGGATCCCGAGAAGCACGAGAACTCCAATACTTCGTCTAGACATAGCGTTCGCCCCCTGGCAGAGATGGCACCCATCGGAAAACGAAATCAGATCCGATTGCTCGAGTTCACGACAACTAGAACAGTGCCGCGATTAGCCAAGTATCACAGATCCAGCTTCAATTAGAATGTCAGGAAGATTACAGTATGTCAATGAGGATGGTTTTTGCGGGCCTATTACGGCCTAGACGGTGTCCGTCGCTCGAAGAATGTGTCAAAACTATCTTCTTTGTGGATTTCTAAGTGTCTTGCGATGTGGTGCGGGTGCCATGCCCTCGCTCGCGTGGGCATGTTGATGCGGGTCAGTCGAACAGTCTTGAGTTGACCTCGTCTTCGAGAACCTAAGAGTCGGAACTGAATGCCGCTCAATCGAAATCGGAACATCCGACCCCGTACTCCATGCGTTCGCACTGGACCATGTCCACTGTTCCGGTTTCTCCACAAAGCCGCGTTTCACAGGATTCTGGTGTACGTAAGCAAGTTTCTCGTGGACGTCTCGGGTTGAACGCAGATTACGATCGTATCCGCCACCTCTCTGCCAGAATCGGTAAGACCGTTTTCCATTCGGTTGTTCGTCCAACAATTCGGTCAGGAACTCTGGTGCGTTTTCATTCAACCACCTGGTCGCACGTCTCGACACAGATTGTTTCATCGTGGTCAGAATAGAAGCGATCCGAACGTTCGCATGAGGTATCAGAATCAGATGCACATGCTCCGGCATAATGACCCACCCCCAGAGATCGAAAGGATTTTTCTGCCTGGCAAGACCAATGCCATCGACCACCCACTGGCATGTTCGGCCTTTACTCAACAGAGGCAGTCGACGAAAGCACGAAAACGTCAGGAAATGGACATCTCCGTCAATGTTGTAGACTTTTCGAGTTTTTCGATGGCCAGAGCGCATTGCCAACTTTACCATCCTGTGACGATCAAAGCATGCCCACGCAAGCGAGGGCATGGCACCCAGCTCAGAAGTTCTTTCTGCAATGCCACCCAGCCCGGCAAAATGATCTTCGCTCGCAGAATAAATCTCGCCGGAGTCGATCGACCACGCGACCACTTCGCGAGCGTCCCTTGTTCTGCCTCAGTTAACTCCACCAGCGGTGCCATTCTCATCGTGAATTTCTCCTTCATCAGAAAGAAACACCGCTCACCCAAAAAAGTAACGGCAACTTCATGACACTACACTGGCTGCCAATAGCGCCGCGGCAATCAAACATTCATGTTGGTAAAATCAATTTCATACTGGTAATCCTATGCACCGCCATGGAAAATGTGTGGAAATCTATGCAAGCGAGGGCATGACACCCAGCACCCAAGTTCTTTCTGCAGTGCCACCCAGTCCACTTAGAATACAGTAGTTCAAGTAAAAGGGAATCTTATGCCAGAATATTCTTATCAGAGATGGAAGGTCCATGTAGCACCAGATGGAAGTATCAAAGTGCAGCGAGGTGATACTATCTCTGGGTTTTGTGCCGCTATTTATCAGAAGTCACCCGGGAGCACCCAAAAACACTGGGGAGAGTTCGGAAGGAAAATGACCTCAGGAAAAGACAAGGGAATGATTGTTTCGTTGGCTGACCCAAACAAGATATCGGCAGGGGAGATTTTATTTCACATCCCATCATCGTCGGCCATTTCCCCCAATCCATCCAACAATAGTCAGGCGGTCGCCGATGTCTTGTTGGTTAAGTTGAAACGCTTGCACAAATTGCGTGACGAAGGCATTGCAATGTTCGCCGGAATCGACAAAGAGCTTGCCGCCCAAAAGAAGAAGATCGATAATTCTTCTATGCAACTTGATATGATCGGAGTTCTTGTCACCGGATTTGCACTGTTTGGCAAAGCTGCAGCAGAGGTGGGCAAAGCAGCGGGAACAGCTCAAAACGCAAAAAAGCTACTTGATCCGATCTTCGGTCTAGGAGTTAGTCCAGTCGATCAAGGGCTCGTTCAGGGAATCGCTCAGAACGCGATTGGGGGCTCCGGTCTTTTGGAACCGAAGGTCGATGATTCGACAATCGTTGGTGCTGGAAAGATTGCAACACAGTGGTTTTTTAATCTGACGTCACCTTCGTTCTATTCAAAGCAGCTCGCAGGAGGTGATCCGAACGACACGCTTCGCGAGTTAGCCGAACAGAATAACGATCGGCGACGGGAATTTCTCAGTAGAGTTGATATACAGATCGCCCGTACAAAGAAAGAACTCTCTCTCGTCAACCAGAAATAGTTGCGTCGTCACCATAATCTGTGCGTGAATATTGGTTCCTGAAGTTTCCCAAGTCATGCTGGGTGGGTGAAACGGAGCCGGGGTGCCATGCCCTAGCTTGCGTGGGCATGCTTCTTGTGTCGGCAGACGATTCAATCAGATGACCTCCACACATCGCCTGAAATGCGTAAGCTGCACGATATCGAAGGGGGCGACTTTCTTCACTTCTTGTGTTATTGTGGATTCCCGGGAGTGTCAACGAAGAGGACGTCAGGCCTAGACATTCCCGGGCAACTTTATCAGGGCAGCGTGACACTACAACCAACGACTGAGGGCATGGCACCCAGCACCCAAGTTTTTTCTGCAATGCCACCCAGCCTCTTACCCGGACAAGAGTGATGTTGTTCGAGTTCAATGTTAGCTCCAGGCATGCTCAACGAGACAGCCAACCTGCCTGGAGCGTTTCTTCAAGGTTGTTTCACAAATCGAATTGTGAGGATGGTCATGGTAAGCGATTGGCATTTCGGCATTTTTCAAAAAGATCGTGTCGAGGCAATGCTCATGGGTATCGCCGAAGAATACCGCGAGCAATTGCGTGCCGTATTCACATACTTGGCGAAGCACCCTTTTCTTCAGCTTCACCCTCAGTATTTGGAGCATTTTGAGGGAATTTCTGTGCAAGGTTGTTCGCCAACTTCCTACAGCGATGGGAAAGTGAGTCTGTTCATGACAGTAAATTTCACTGATCTTGAACACAGCATTTCGTTCTGTCCTGAATTCGCGTCGATCGGGGAGGAGCGGTATGTGAATCTCTACTTAATGCATCGAAAGCGATATCGGAGATGCCTGGATGTTTCAACCTATTGCCAGGATACAGCGTGTGAGTATGACCATAAAATCAACCCCGCTGAACCAGTCGAAAACGAAGTCGCACGAATTCTGGGAGTTGGACTGTCGATTTTGGAGGATCGCCTCGGACAGTATGTGGACGGATGGAGAGAGCCAGACTTTCCGGAGGTCTCATCAATTTCTACTGCCGGGCTACGAGCAATTCTGGACGACCAAACTGTGCAAATCGACGAGACCGATATCAATGGGTTGACTCTGTTGAACCACGCTGCGCGACAGGGACGTGCAGACCTCGTTGACGTGCTTCTGGAAAACGGTGCCGACATAGATTGCGGGGCAATCCGTTGTGTGTTGAACCTTGCCTCGCACGAAGAGGAAAAGATGGTTGCAATCATTGAACGGTTAATACAATCCGGAGCGGATCCTGATCGGGCAGAACTCAAGCCAGTTGCACCATCTCCACCAGGAGTCTTCGACTTGTCGACAACTTCTGGCACGCAGCGGAATTCTCCTTTGCAGCAGGCGGCAGACGTTGGCCTGCAAAAAGTCGTTCGCTGTCTTCTTAGGCATGGTGCAAAAGAAGCGCGAAACTCAGGGGCGTGGCATCCGGCGGTTCGGCAGATCATCGGATCCGCATTAGGGGGACGATTGAAGTGAAGTGACGACGTGCTGTTTAGTACCTGAAGGGCAGGCTCCTGCCTGCCTTCCTGATTTGCAGCAGAGTGGTGTGGTGAACGAGAGCTGACGGGTGTCATGCCCTCGCTTGCGTGGGCATGCATTTCATGTTCGCCGACAACGATGTCCATGTCGCTTACGAAGGACAGTCGTAGCGATATGCTCGGCGCGAGCGGGGAAGTGGCTTCTCGTTTAATAGTGCTGTCGGGAGCCTGCGGTGACCTATGAAAGAGCAAGCAGTTTTAGTGCTCGGTCGGTTCTTGTTCGCGGGTTTTGTTGAGGGGGGTGCGTTCGGAGACGCTGTAGGTGTCTCGTTCGCGGCCGGTGTTGGCGACGATCAGTTCGGCGAGCATTCCGAGGGAGATTCCCTGGGCACCGAGGAGCATGGAGGCGACGGAGTACAGAAGCAGCGGGCGACCGCCGATGGGGGATGGACTGAAGATCGGAATGACATTCATGAAGACCCACATCAGTCCCAGGTAGGCGAGGCCGAGGGATCCGAGACCGAAGAAGAAGAGGCCGATTCCTCCGAGCATGTGTTGTGGTCGTTGTCCGAAGCCGGTGAGGAACTTGACCGTCAGCAAGTCGAGGAAGCCTCGCAGGAATCTCTTGATTCCGTACTTGGAGTGCCCGAACTGTCGAGGGCGATGGTGGACGGGAACTTCGGCGACCTTGAATCCACGGGCGTGAGCGAGAACCGCGATGAAGCGATGCATCTCTCCGTAGAGTCGGACTTCCTGAGTCACTTCCCGTCGGAACATTTTGATTCCGCAGTTGTGGTCATGCAGGTGAAGCCCGGTCAGTTGGCCGACCATCCAGTTGAAGACTTTACTTGGATACACCTTGTGCCAGGGGTCGAGGCGTCGCTCTTTCCAGCCGTTGACAACGTCGTATCCGTTGTCGATCTGCGTGAGGAAGTTCGGGATCTCTGCTGGATCATCTTGCAGGTCGGCATCCATCATCATGACGACGTTGCCACTGACCGCGTTCATGCCGGCGGTGAGGGCTGCTGCTTTTCCGAAGTTTCTACGGAAGCGAATGCCGAAGACGCGCGGGTCTTCATCTGCCAGCTTCGAAATAATGGACCAGGATTTGTCAGTCGATCCGTCGTCAACGAAAATGACTTCGACGTTGATGGCGTTGGATTGGCACGCTTCCAGAATCTGCCGGTGCAATTCGACCAGGCTCTCTTCTTCGTTGAGCACGGGAATGACGATCGACAACATGAGTTTCTCCTGAGTCTCGATGGATAGATGGGTAAGCCTAGACCATTTCGCGGAATCCTTCCTAGAGCAAGTTGCTCTTTCCTGTGCACTCGCTTGAACTTTTTCATCAGGTAAAAACTGCCGAGTTTGCTCGTGCGAGCGAGTGAACACCAATTCAAAAAATGTTCTCGACCGGTCTTCGATTGCAAGACGCCTCTTCCCCAGATTGGCTATACTCGCTGCTTGTTTCAGATCCCTTCAGGCTTGGGCTGTCGTGGATTTGGTGTTTCGGCGAGACCTGTACGATTAGTGGGGAAATAGAATGGCCGGGAGGCTCTTGGTTGCCGGGTTGCTGTTGAGTGTTATCGGGGCAGGCTCGGCGATTTCCGACGATGGTTCTCAATTCGTCGATCTCTGGGAAGGAAATGCTCCAGGCGAATCGGAACGCTCGCACGGAACACCGCTCCCACAGCGACCTGATGAAAATCCCCCAGCGACTCGCATCACCGCCATTACTGCGCCAACTCTGGAGCGATTTGATTCCGATCCGGAAACGAAGAATGGTGCATCGGTCGTGATTCTGCCGGGTGGCGGGTATCGATATTGCGTGGTCGATAAGGAGGGTTCTGAAATTGCGCAGTGGTTCAACAAGCTGGGAGTCACTGCATTTGTGCTGCGGTACCGAACGATTCGCGAGTCAGACAGAGATCGGAATGAAGCATGGCGTCGTCCGGTTCAGGACACGCAACGTGCCGTCCGATGGGTTCGTTCACATTCGAAGGAGTTTGGGCTCGATCCGAATCGAATCGGAGTGATTGGGTTCTCGGCTGGGGGAAACGCAGCTGCGATCACGGTGGGGAGTAAGTCTTCTCACTACACGGACGGTGACGAGATTGACCAGGCTTCCTGCGTTCCCGATTTTGCGATGCTGATTTACCCCTGGAATCTGGTTCGGGACGAGACTCTCGAACTGATCCCAGAAATCGAAATCGATTCGCAGACACCTCCTACGATTTTGGTTCATGCTCACGATGATCATTCCACATCGCTGAGCAGCATTGCGTTTTACGCGGAATTGAAACGCAATGATGTCCCGGCGGAACTTCACATTTATGAGACGGGCGGCCACGGATACGGAATGCGTCCCGTCGCGGGTTCAGTTGTCGAGACGTGGCCTGCTCGCGTGGAGGACTGGCTTCGAAATCGTGGACTGCTTGCACAATCGCCGTAAGATTCGGACTGTGTTTCCTGCTTCTCGGTGAACTGGTTTCAGGAAACGGGCTGAGTCTGTAAAGTGGATGGCTCAGCATTTCCGCAAATCACATCGAATTACTCTGACTCAATAAGCTGTTGTCATATGGTTTCCGAACCGTCACGCCAATACACCGTTCTGGCACGTAGATTTCGCCCACAATCGTTCGATCAGGTTGTTGGGCAGGAGCATGTCGGACAGGCCATTCGTAATGCGATTCGCATGGGACGCGTGGCGCATGCGTACCTTTTCACCGGGGCTCGCGGGGTCGGAAAAACGTCGACCGCGAGAATTTTTGCGAAGGCTTTGAATTGCCCGAACGTTGTGGATGGTGTTCCGTGCAATAACTGCGATGTCTGCAAAAGCATCGGAGAGGGGACCGATGTCGATGTTCTCGAAATCGACGGTGCGTCGAATCGTCGAATCGATGACATTCGCGAGCTTCGCTCAAACGTCAATGTGAAGTCAATGCGATCTAAGTCGAAGGTTTACATCATCGACGAAGTTCACATGTTGACGAAGGAAGCTTTCAATGCCCTCTTGAAAACTCTCGAGGAACCGCCTCCGAATGTGAAATTCATCTTCTGTACGACTGAGCCGAATAAAGTTCCCGACACAATTCTTTCACGCTGTCAGCGATTCGATTTTGGAACGATCGATGAAACCAGCATCGCGGGACGGCTTCGACAAATTGCAGAGGCAGAAGGCAAAGAGGTCGACGACGAAGCGATTGAACTCGTGGCCCGAAGGGCAGCGGGGTCGATGCGGGACAGCCAGTCGCTGTTCGATCAACTTCTGGCTTTCGGTGGAGAGCAAATTACTGCCAAGGACGTCCACCAGTTGATGGGGACGGCTCCCGACCAACGGCTCGTTGATCTCGTTAACGGTATGATCGAACGAGACACCCAGCGAGTTTTGACGATTGTCGATGAGGCATTGCTTCAGGGCGTTCAGATTGGGAGCCTCAGTGACCAGCTGCTTGCGTATTTTCGCGATCTTCTCGTGACTGTCGCAGGGGCGTCGACTGTTTCGCTGTCGTCAGTTTCGGAGGCAACACGTTCGGAACTTGTTGAGCAGTCCAAGAAATGGGGGCTGGAGACGATCACTGCTGCGATGCAGATCATCTCTGAGACGAAATCGAAAATGCAGCGAGTCAACCACGGGCGAGCGCTTTTGGAGCTGGCTGTCATTCGAGTCGCGATGCTCGAAGATTTGACATCGATCGCAGCACTGGCACGACAAGTCGCATCCGGCACCGCTGTTGTGAGTCAGACTGCTGAGCGTCGCCCTTCCGGTCCTGTCTCGCGAGCAATTTCCTCATCGCAGCGAGAGCAGAATTCAAAAAAAAACGGTAGTTCTCCAGAAAATCCGCCAAGTTACGAGACACCACCACAGTCAGCCCCAGAACCAACTGCTTCAGATCAACCTCAGTTGACGTTGTCTGAAGGGACCTTAGATCAGGTCTGGGAACAGGTTATGGAGAATGTCCCAGACACGATCCGCAATCATCTCAAGAATGCTGTGTCAATAGCAATTTCTGGGCCAAATGTTCTGGAAATTCTGTTTCCAAACAGCTATCTTTTCAGCAAGAGTTATTGTGAGCGAACTGATCCGCTGAAGAAGTTAAGCGAAGTGGTTCTGGATCTCACCGGGGAAAGCGTCACATTTCGATTTCAGGTTGACCGAACAGCGAAGGTCGAACTGCCGAAGCCGAAAAAAGTCGCTGCCCCGCACTTTACCGAACGACGCAACCCAGCCGTGGTTGATGAAGATGACTTTGTACAAGCGGCTGTAAGCATGTTTGGTGGTCAAGTTGTTGAAGTTCGCCCGGTCTTCACCAAGGTCGCGGACGACTCAGCTGAAGGAGAGATGGATGTTTAAAGGTCTTTCGAACCTGGCAAGCCTGATGGCTAATGCCGGACAAATTCAGGAGCAGGCGGAAGAAATGCAGGCCCGCCTGCGGGAACGTCGTGTGGAAGCCAACGCGGGCGGAGGTATGGTTCGCGTCGAGATGAGTGGCGATCAGAAAGTCACATCCATCCAGATCGAACAATCCTTGTTTGACTCCGGCGACAAAGAGATGTTGGAAGATCTCGTCCTTTCAGCGACGAATCAGGCTCTCGATCTCGCCAAGCAAGCTGCTGCTGAAGAGATGTCTGGAATGGCGAGTGGTCTCGGAATTCCCGGGCTGGGAGACGCTTTGGCCAAGTTTGGAAATGGCAACACTTAAATGGATGCACGATTCCGAATCAATTCTCTGACCGAAGGAACGTTTCGGAGGACGAACGTTTCTCACTGTCTAAGAATACAAACTCACAAACTATTCCCCGTGTCGATTCAACAGCTTCAATCACATGCCAGCACGACAAACTGACGCCGCCCAGCATCCGTTCGGTGCCGCTGTCGGTCGGCTGGTTGAAGAATTTGGACGACTTCCCGGCATCGGACGCAAAACCGCTGAACGGTTGGCGAATCACATTCTGAGTTGCCCGAAAGCCGATGCTGTTGCGCTCGCCGATGCAATTCGTCAGGTCAAAGAATCGATCAGGCGATGCAAGGTCTGTTTTAATCTGACTGAGCAGGAAGTCTGTTCCATCTGTCGAGACCCTCGACGTGATCGGCAGATTGTCTGTGTCGTTGAGCAACCAAAAGATGTCAGCGCACTGGAAGCAGCAGCGGCTTTTCAGGGGACCTATCATGTTCTGGGGGGACGGATTGCTCCCCTCGAAGGAGTCGGACCGGAAGATTTGACGATCGGTCAATTGGTTCGCCGTGTGAAACAAGACGGTGTGACTGAGTTGATCATGGCGACAAATCCGACACTGGAAGGCGACGGGACTGCCTTATTCGTGACAAATCTTCTTGAGGATTTGCCAGTTCAAGTCACAAGACTCGCCCGTGGAATCGCCACCGGGAGCGTGCTTGAGTTCGCCAATAAAGAGATGCTGGCCGATGCGATGCGAGGGAGGCAGCAGTTTTAGTTCACCGTTTTTGTCTGCTGGTTGAAATCTCGATTGATCAGCAGGTCTCACTTTTGTTCCGTGATTAACTTTCGTCGCTGTCACAACCTGACGTATGAAATTTGTGATTCAAACTTTCGTTTTCTGAAGATCTGAACATGCACCTGAATGTTTCCCAACAAATGAAGATGAGCCAGCAGATGAAGCTGGCTCCGCGCATGATTCAGTCGATGGAAATCCTTCAACTTCCATTGGCCGCTCTTCAGGAACGAATTGATCAAGAGTTGTCAGAGAACGTTGTTCTCGAACAGGTCACGAAGAAGGACGAACAGTCGTCCAACTCGTCGAGCGAAGAGACGGCGGTCGATGATGCTCCTCGTGGCGAGATTGAGAAGCGAGAACTCGGCGACGACAATTCGAACAATGCTTCCGACTTTGAACGGCTCGTCGAAATCTCTCAGGAGTGGCCCGAAGACAATTACACGTCAGGGTCAAAGCCGTCCAGCAATCGAATGCAGGATGACCTTGATCGTCAGCACGACGTCATGGCTAATGCGGAGAATCGTCCGAAGACCCTGCATGAACACCTTCTTGAACAGTTTCACTGCGATACGCCGAGTCGACTTCAGGAATTCGGCGATTACCTGATTCACAATCTCGATGCCAACGGGCGCCTGCAAAGTTCGCTTCCGGAACTCGTTCAAGTTTTCGGATCGCGGATCGACTTGGAAGATGCTGAAGAAACGCTGCGGATCGTACAGAGTCTTGATCCGCCCGGAGTTGGAGCTCGCGACCTCAAAGAGTGCCTGCTTTTGCAGATGACGCCGACCACTCCGCTCCGCGAGATCATGGTCAACTTGATCACCAATCATCTCGATGACATTCTGCAAAACCGTCTCCCACTTATTGAAAGGAAGACCGGTTATTCGATGGACGCGATCAAGTCGGCCATCGAGCAGATGAGAACGCTCGATCCGTTTCCGGGTCGCGGGTTTGAGAACCCGGAAGTGCAGGCTGTGACTCCGGACCTGCGAGTGGTCAAAGATGACAACGGCAAATACACCATCGAACTGATCGATGAGTACATTCCTGAGCTTCGAATCAACCGTCGTTATATCAAGATGCTGGAAGCGAATCCTGATGAAGCGACCAAGGAATTCATCAAGAAGAAAGTGGAGTCGGCCAAGTGGCTGATTGACTCCATCGAACAGCGATACAACACACTGAAGAAAGTTGCGCAAACGATTGTCGATGAGCAGACAGAATTTCTCGAGCTCGGTCCTGAACACATCAAACCGCTAAAAATGCAGGATGTTGCCGACGTCGTGGGAGTGCATGTTACGACAGTCTCCCGGGCTGTCGATGACAAATACGTCGCCACACCACGTGGGATCTTTCCTTTAAAACGTTTCTTCGGAGGCGGGACGAAGACCGCCGATGGTGAGGACGTTGCCTGGGAAAATATCCGATTGAAACTCAAAGAGATTGTGGACGGCGAAGACAAATCGAGCCCTCTCAGCGACGATGCACTCGTCGCCGAACTTGCGAAACACGGTTATCAACTGGCTCGACGGACGGTGACGAAATATCGCCAGGCGATGAATATTCCATCATCGCGACAACGACGAGAATACTGATCGCGTGCGATCGACTTTGCTGGCTGAAAAAGGCGCGTGCTTCAGGCGCCTGTAAGAAGTTGACGAAGAAATTCCTGTTGCCGTTGGGAGACCGGAACCGGTTGATCCTCGTTGGGAAGTTCCGGGATTAAGCGCTGCGCGATCGCTTTCGCCAACTCATTAACTCCATCTCCTGTCTGAGCGGAGATGGAGAGGCCGTTGAGAACATCCGCCGTGCCATCCAACAGGTCGGACTTGTTCCAGACGACAAGTGGCTCGGATTGATGTGAGATGAGAGTCTCGTCCGCTTTCGTCATTCCGGATGTTGCGTCCATAACGACGATCGCAAGATCTGCTTGCTCGATAACCTTCTGAGCCTTTCCAACTCCAAGTGCTTCGAGTTGGTCAGATGTTTCGCGGAGTCCTGCTGTGTCCGCAAACTCGATTGGCCATCCTTCCAGAGCTGTCGATGCAGTGACGACGTCACGAGTCGTTCCCGGCTGATCAAACACAACGGATCGGCCATAGCCAACCAACGCGTTCATCAAAGTCGACTTCCCAACATTGGGGTGCCCACACAATACAACCTTCCAGGGTTGAGTCAGGTGGAGGCCGAAGCCTGACCATTGCAGCATCGCCTGAGCAGTTTGTCTTCGCTCACTGATTGAGAGCTGTTCGAGCTGTTGTATGGCGGCAGTGAATAGGTGTCGTTGGCGAAGCAGCCAGTGGGCCGTTTGACGGGTTGTCGCGAGTTGCAGGAGTCTGTCGAATTCCTCCTCGAACGACAATTCACTCGGCAGGGGGACGACATATTCTCTGATTCCCGACTGGCAGAGTTGCTCTGCAATTCGGTGAACGGCCGTGTGGCCTCCGTGGCAGTGAATTTCAGCCGTCGAAGCAGAAGTTCGAACGATGACGAGGTCTTCTTCATTCCAGGTGCCGTAGGCGATACGGTCGACTGGCTGATCTTGAACAGGCTTGCCATTTGCAGCTTCGAAGAAGCGGTTGAGGATGTCCAGGTCACCCGTCACTTCGAGAGAAGCCACAGCCCCCCGCCCTTCCGGAGTCAGGATCTGAAACGTTGATTCTTCGGGCTGGCTACTGAGCTGATTCACTGGACTCGTCACGACTGGATGAAAGTTGCGAAGCTGTTAGCACGATCCCGATCAAAGAGAGATCAGGATGGCAGATCGCTTCGGGGAAATATGGTTCGAGGATTGGAAGTGCTCCTCCGGTGAGGAACAGCTGTGGATTGCCCTGCAGTTCGGACTGAACTCGACTCACGACTTCACGGATTGCTCCGAGATGTCCCCAGAAGAGCCCACTCGACATTGCGTCTTCAGTATTCCGTCCAATTGCGGTCGGTGTCTTCTTCAAGAACTGTCGAGCATCGACCAGCGGCAGAGTCGTTGTCAGTTCATGGAGTGCTTTCACTCCCATGAGAATGCCGGGTAGGATCGCTCCGCCCAGAAACGTTCCGTCTTCGCTGACCGCATCGACAGTGGCAGCTGTCCCTGAATCGATGATAATCATTGAAGAGGGACTCTCTTGAAAGAGCCGGGCAGCGACAGCGTTGAACAATCTGTCTGCTCCGACCTTTTCCGGAGCATCTACTTTGACCTGAATGGGGATCTGTGACTTGCTCGTTAACAAGTGTGGAGGCGGAACATCTTCAGGCCATTGGTTTTTGAGTTCCTCAATCATGTTCCGGTTGGAACCAGTCAACGTGATGAGCGAAAGGTCCGGGGACCGAAACCACTCTTTGAGGTCTGACCAGGGGATTTCTTCAGTGTTGAAGATGGAACGAGTCATCACGCACTCAGGCAACTGGTCTTTCCCCTGAAGGTGAAACGTGCCGATTTTCGTGCGCGTATGACCGACATCAAACACGATATACGTTTGCGACATCAGCCTTCCTCGCTGTTGCGATGAGATCGGACCAGTTTCACCAACTCCGGAAGAACATGTTCAGCGTGGTCCCGAATCCACAGGCCTCTTCCTCCGCATTCTGGATCGATGTAGACGACCTCGGCTCCATTCTCTCGAGCGATTGAAATCAAGTCGCTGGCTGGTCTGACGGTTTGCGATGTTCCCACAGCGATCATGAGATCGCAGGACTCCGTTGATTCGATCGCCAGGCTCCAGTCCGGTTCGCGAAGCTGGTCTCCAAAGAGGATGACGTTGGGATGAGAAACGCCTTCGCTGGAGAACTGAAAGATCGGCTTCAATGCACGCATGACCGATGGAAAGCTCCAGAGATGGTTCTGGCTCTCACGCAAATAATCGACGATTTGCGCTAACTCGCTGCGAGTGATGGTTCGCAAGATCTCTCCGCTTGGCGTTTGGACGATTTCGAAGAGCGTTCCGTGCAGTTCACGAACTTCCACGGCTCCAGCTTCCTGTTGCAGACCGTCAATGTTTTGAGTGATCACCGTCATCCGTGCTGCGGACTGCAACTCAGTGATGGCCCGGTGTGCCTGATTCGGATGAGCTGTGGCGATTGGCTCGAGGACGGAGATCAGAAACTCGGCGAATCGCGCCGGTTCCAGCGTGGCTGTCCGAAGCAAGCCGGTCCAGTTAGCGAAGTCCTCAGGTGGATATCGAGCCCAGAGTCCGTCCATGTCTCGGAACGTCGAGATTCCGCTCGCGGTTCCGACTCCGGCGCCTGTAAAGATCACACCTCGTTCAGACTGCAAAACGAGGTGCGCGAGTTGCTGCAAAGACTCGGGAGAGTTGACAGAGAGCGTCATGAAGGGAATCTGTTTTCGATCTGCTGGCGATAGTAGGGGTGATTCGGGCCGAAGGCTTCCATTTCAAATGGATTGTCATAGTAGGGATGTTTCCCTTTGCACCACATCATAAAGGAGTAATAAGCGTACATTGGGAGGAACATCGGTCCCCATCGCTCGTATTGACGAATGTGAATGTGCTCATGCTCTCTGCAGAAATCCAGCGATGCTTCCGATCGTCCCCAGATGACGTGTCCGAGTGTCATGGCGGCGGCGGAGATCGGGGTTCGTTCTAGAATCCATGTGATGAGCCCGCCATAGCATTCAATAGCACCGCTTCGAATTCTTGCTCGCGTTCCGAATGGAAACCCTGCCAGTGCCACGAACGATGCGAGAATCGTGGTGGGGGACGCCCAGATAATTCGGAGGAGTGTGATTGTGACTCGAAACATCTCTGGTCGCATCTTTCTCGAGTCTGGTATAGACTCTGGTTTCGATCGTTCCGGTCCTGATCGCCGTGGAAAATCTCGTGTTGAAGCCAGATCCCGTCCCTTGAATTCAGGGAGCGATGTGAGGTTAGCTTCTTCCTCAGATCTCCGCCGACTGGAACAGTCTTATTATTGCTGAATGTCGACTTATGGTGAATGGAGAACTTCGGAATGGATCGTCAAGCTCCCGAATATACTGAACTCGTGACGCATCTGAGAGAGCTGGCCACACTTCGTTCCTGTGGATCAGTTCTGGGCTGGGATGAGCAAACCAACCTTCCTCCGAAAGGCGCGGAGCACCGCGCAAATCAACTTTCGTTGCTGGCAGGTCTGTCGCACGATCGGGCGACGGACCCGACGCTCGGGGAGTTGATCGACAAGCTCTCCGAACAAATCGACAACGAGTCAGACGACAGTATCGAAGCTGCCAATGTCCGTGATGCGAAGAGAGCGTATTCCCGATCGGTAAAGCTTCCCAGGAATCTGGTGAAAGAACTCTCGCGGACTGCCACACTGTCCCAACAAGCTTGGGTAGAAGCGCGAGCCAAGAAAGACTTCGCAGCCTTTCAGCCATGGCTGGAAAAAATCGTTCAGCTGAAACGAGAAGAAGCGGACGCGCTCGGTAGCCCGACCGGCGTCAAGTACGACGCACTCATCGAAGACTACGAACCAGGCGCCACAGCTGCTCAGATTCAGGAAGTCTTCGCGCCGCTCCGCGAAGAACTCGTCAAGCTCGTCGCTGGCATTCAGGCGTCTGATCGAAAACCGGACGTTGGCATCCTCGAGCGTTCCTATCCGATTGCGGATCAGGAAACCTTTGGTCGTTCGGCAGCCACGGCGATTGGATTCGATTTCACTTCGGGACGACTCGACATCGCAGCCCATCCGTTTTGTTCAGGGATCGGGCCCGGCGACTGTCGACTAACGACACGCTACGACGAACATCATTTCCCCGGCGCGTTTTTCGGGACACTGCACGAAGCCGGTCACGGAATTTACGAACAGGGGCTGAATGCCGAACAGTTTGGCCTCGCTTGTGGCGAAGCCTGCTCTCTCGGAATCCATGAATCACAGTCGCGGATGTGGGAGAATCTCGTCGGTCGGAGTCGAGCGTTCTGGGACCACTTCTATCCCCAGGCCCAAAAGACTTTTCCGGATGCGATCGGCGATTTGCACATCGACGACTTTTACGCTGCTGTCAATAACGTCGAACCAAGTTGGATTCGCGTTGAAGCAGATGAGGTGACTTACAACCTGCATATCATGCTTCGATTCGAGCTTGAGCAGGCACTGTTGAGTGGTGATCTGAATGTTGCCGATGTTCCGACAGCTTGGAATGAAACATTCCACGAGTTCTTCGGAATGACACCTACGGATGACTCATTGGGATGTCTGCAGGATGTCCATTGGAGCGCCGGTCTGATCGGCTACTTCCCGACCTATGCTCTCGGAAATATGTACGCAGCCCAGTTCTTCGACACCGCGCAGCAGGAACTCGGAAACCTCGCAGAGATGTTTGCACGCGGCGAGTTTGCACCTTTGAAAAACTGGCTGAACGAAAAGATTCACTCGCAAGGTCGTCGATACGACGCACCCAAACTTGTCGAAAAAGTCACCGGCGAAACACTCTCCGCTGCCCCGCTGTTGAATCATCTCAACACAAAGTTTGGGATGCTCTACGGTCTTTGATCGAACGAACGAGTCCGCTTGCTTGATCAGAATGCCAGGCCGACCGAGAAGTTACTCGTCGTCCTGGCTTTCTTGTTGGACAGGTTTCTTCAGGTACTTCTCTTGTGATTTGGGAACTCGATCGTAGCGGAGTTCGCCTCCGATGAGCCGCATCAACGGGCGCGGTTTTCCCTGAGGAATTGCAAAGAGATAGTCATTGGGAGCGTTTTCGAAGTCGGAGAATTCTTTCTCGACAGCTTCAAATTTGGCGAGTAGCTCTTTCACGAATTCAGGGTGTTTCGCTGCGACGTTGAACTGTTCCCCGGGATCTTGTGAGAGGTCGAAAAGCATTTTCTCGGTCGGCGCATCACCTGTCATTAATCCGGGATGCTCTGTCGGTCGGGCTTGTTCGAATGGAGCAAGCAGGATCACGCCGTCTGGACCTCGCGGGTCGACATATTCTTCGAGTTCTTTTTCGCTGAGGTTGTGAAAACGCACTGGACCTGGATTTCGAACGTGAAGCTTCCAGTCACCCGATCGGATCGTCGCGAGTCTTTGTCCCTGCATTCCGTAGATGGCATCGTGTGGACTTGGAGCTTTGGAGTGTTGCAGCATGGGCAGAATGTTACGCCCGTCGATCGTGCGGTCGGCTGGTACTTTCGCCCCGGTGAGAGCCGCGATGGTTGGGAGCATGTCGATTGTCCCCGCTGGGGAGGAGTTCCGGGTCTGACTGGGAATCACGCCTGGCATGCGTGCGATGAATGGGACCTTTAGTCCTCCTTCCCATGTCTTCCCTTTCATCCCGCGAAGCCCTCCGGTGCATCCGCCATACCATGGTCCATTGTCAGAGGTGAAGATCACCAGCGTCTGGTCATCAAGGGAGAGTTGCTTCAGCGTGTCGAGGAGTCTTCCGACGTCCGAATCAAGTTCAGCGATGACGTCGCCATACAAATCATTGGGAGTCTCTGGAGTATAGAAGTTGTCAGAGACCGCCAATGGTTTATGCGGCATTGCATGCGGGAGATACAGAAAGAAAGGTTCCTCTTTGTGCTTCGTGATGAAGTCGATAGCGCGATCAGTGTACCGCTGAGTGAGTGTCGCTTGAACGACCGGGTACTCGACGACTTCTTCCTGATCCACGAGCTGAACCGGGAACATATCATTCGAATACAAAATGCCATAGTACTCATCGAAGCCTTGAGTTCTGGGAAGCCATTCTGCCTGATGACCGAGATGCCACTTGCCGAAACAGGCTGTCGCGTACCCTTTCTCTTTCAGCATTTCCGCGATCGTAATTTCCGACTGAGGCAGCCCAAAGTTGTTGATTCCTGCATCGGGAGCGGGGTTGTTGACTACCGTGTGCCGAAACGGATATCGCCCGGTGAGAATTGTTGCTCGCGATGGAGCACAGTAAGGGGTCGGCACATAGAAGTTGGTGAGCATCGCTCCTTCGCGTGCCATCTGATCGAGATGAGGTGTCGCGAACGGACACTGCTCTGCAAAGCAGTTGACATCTCCATAGCCCAGATCATCCGCGAAGATCAGAATGACATTGGGAGAGTCTTCTGCCAGACAGACTGAGGGTAGAGTGAGAGTCAGAATCAATAGCTGAAGAGTGAGCGACTTCACCAGGCTTCCTTTCGATTGGATTCAGCAATCTACAAGAGGGGAACGTCTTGGGCGTGACCGATTCACGAACTGTCTTGAGACAAGCTCAAGAGTGATGAACTTGATCAATCTTGAAGACGTGGTTGAAGTGTGTCGCTGTCATCGAGAGTTTGTCAAACGTCGACGCAGCTACTGACAGATGATTTTTTCGATCGAGTCGACAAAGGTTTTGACAGCCGATCAGAGTTCGAGATTGACGTCGCACATTTCGGAACTTAGGCTTTAACCACTGCGGAGAGTTTTTAACTCCCGCTTCCCACCTGAAGTGTCGGTCGCGATGCCCTCCTGCGATCGATCCTAGAAATGGCTCGAGCGATGTCCCACCTTTCGCATCGATGCGTCAGCAGCTACAGCAATTCTTTGTTGCTTGTATTCGGAGTTTGTCTGTCGACAGGATCGTTGACGGCAAACGCACAAGAAACCGCTCCGGCAACGCTTCCTCTTCATCAGCTCATTGATTCCACAGTTCATTCTGTCTCGGGAGCAACAGTTGCGCCGCCAGTTGATGATGCGACGTTTGTTCGACGCGTCTATCTCGATCTCATCGGACGCATTCCGACGGTCGACGAAACGCGGGCTTTTCTCGCTGAATCCGACACAAACAAACGGACTCGACTCGTCGACGATTTAGTGAGCCGACCAGAATTCGTCAAAAACCTTGCAGCCCGACTCGACATCATGTTGATGGAAAGACGCGGCGGCAAACACGTTTCCACGCAGGACTTTCGTACTTACCTCGAACAATCGATCAGTGCTGGCAAATCCTATCGCGAGATCGTTTCCGAGATTCTAGGGGCGGACGGAACAGACGAGAAAGTCCGTCCCGCTTCAGCCTTCTTCCTGGAAAGAGACGTCGATACCACGTTGCTCACACGTGAATTAGGAAGAGTCTTTTTCGGCGTCGATTTGCAATGTGCACAATGTCACGACCATCCGAATATTGATGACTACTATCAGGAAGATTTCTACGGGCTGCAGGCTTTTGTCGTCCGGGCGACGCTGTTTCAACCCGACACAAAACAACCTGCCTTAATCGCGGAAAGTGCCGAGGGAGAAGCTTCATTTCGCTCGGTCTTCACGGACCGACAAGGCAACAGCGGTCCACGACTTCTGAACTCTGAAGAGATTTTCGAGGTCATTCTGAAACCAGGTGAGGACTACCAGGTCGAGCCCGCAAAGAACGTTCGTCCGGTTCCGGTTCAGAGTCGAATCGAGTTACTCTCAGAGCTCGTTTCCACACGCTCAATGCCGATGTTTGATCGCAACATTGCCAACCGGCTCTGGAAAGAAATGTTCGGCATTGGACTCGTGGAACCCGTTGACCTGCATCACTCCGGAAACCCTCCCAGCAATCCCGAGCTTCTCGAATTACTGTCCGAGCAATTCACAGCTATGGACGATGATATTCGTTCGTTCATTCGGGAAATTGCACTCAGCCAGACTTATCAACGGTCCCATCTCGTCGGCCTTCCCACGGAACCGGTCGACGCTCTCAAGGAGCGACTGACTGCTCTGGAAGCGACAGCCGAACAGGAACAGCAAAGTTCCTATGAGGTCGACAAGCAAGTAGATCGTGCTTTGGAAGAGGTCGATGCGGCGGACGCAGCGGCCCAGCCACTTCGAAAGCACGTTGCGGATGCAAAAGCTGCTGTCGCCACAGCGAGATCGAAATTCACGGAGGCCGAAACCAAGCTGAATCAACAACTGGCGCTTCTGGAAAAAACGAAGGCAGAAATCAACGCACTTCGCGAAGCACACGAGAAGGCAAAGCTGGCGAGTGAACTCCTCAAAGAGAACGCAGCAATCACCGAGGCAACCGCAACGTTTGCAGCAACACTGTCGCAGACCGAAGCGAACATCCCGACGATAGAAAACGCCATTCAGACAGCACAGACTGAACTGACACCGACGAAGGAGAGTCTCGATTCCGCCCGTGCCAAAGCCGACGAGGCCATTGCTGCCCTGATCCCTGCCGAGCAAAAAATCCGACAGCATCGCGCCGAGGCGATCCGCCTCAGACAAATCTCTTCCGAACATCGCCAGAATTCAGAGCTTGCCCGACAGAAAATGCATTGGCTCGAGCAGGCCATTCAGGTTCGCTCCACATCCGAACGTCTGGCTGAGGCGAATGATCGTATCCGACAGATCGGAGCACAGCTTGAGCAATCTCAAAACGAAATCGCGACGAAGTCCAGGGAGTCGGAATCAACACAAGAACAACTTCTCGCACTGACGAGTCGCAAAGAAAGCCTCAACGACGAGCTCGAACTCATACGGCAAAAATTCGGCGAGGCTCAACGAGTCGAACAACAAGTGAGCGGTTCACTCGCTCAACTCGGACTTGCCCAGCAGTTCGACAGTCTCTCACCGGATCTCGATTCCGCTCGATTGACTCTCGAAGAATCTTTGTCGTTACTCCAGCGATCGAATCAGAGTCTTTCACAGCAACTCGAAGCGAGTAGCCAGTCAGTACAACAGGCAGCGAGTGATGAGGACAAGTGCAGGCACAGACTCACGGAAATTCATTCACAGATTGATGAGCTAAAACAGACGATTGCAATCCATCAGTCAGACTTGGGTACGCAACAGAGTGCAGTCAGTCAGCATTCAGAAGAACTTGCTCGTTCCAAGCAGACCTGGGAAGAGGTTGCGGGTAAACAGCTCCTCGCAGCACGGACGACTCCACTGTCTGCGGAGCAACTCGCTTGGAGCTTTGTGACAGCGACGGGACACCAATCTCGGCAATCCGCGATTGAAACAGCTCGAATCGATGAAGAAACTCGTCAGGCGAATGAAGAGAAGGCGAAGGCTGAAAACGCTGAAGCCAGCGGAACAAACGAGGAAATGAAAGAGGATTCAATCGATCCACAAGTGCGACAGGAAAAGATCGCACAAGCAACTCAAGCGGCACTCACCAAAGATGTCGCCACAATTGCGAATCTCTTTGCATCAGAGGCGGGCCAGTCACAATACGACTTCTTTGCAACTCCCGATCAAGCGTTGTTCTTGTCGAACGGCAATGAGTTGCGGCACTGGTTGACGCCGGGGCATGGAAACCTCACCGATCGGCTCAACCAGCTGCAGGCACCAGATGAAGTTGCGACCGAACTTTATCTCTCGGTGTTCTGCCGTCTTCCAACTCCGGAGGAACTGCAAGCAGTTGTCAATTACATTCAAGACCGCGGTGAAGACCGGCAGGCAGTGGTACAGGAACTTGCTTGGGCACTTTTAACTTCTGCCGAGTTCCGTTTTCGCTACTAAATTATGAAACGAAATTGTTGCTCGTAGTAGATTCAACGGACAACACGAATACCTGAAAGCAAATCGATCTGTGTGTGTTGAACTCGAACTTATCCCTTTAAACACAATTTGAATGTCGGCGATTCCGTGGTCAGGCCAAGAGTGAGAAAGAAGGAAACGTTTCAATGAAGTGTCGATACTTCTGTGACAGCGAAGCACATGCACTTGGTCGCCGCAGCTTCATGCAGGCATTCGGAGCAGGACTGGCAGTCGGCGGCTGGGGGCTTGCATCTCAGTCACAAGCTCTGGCCCAACTCAAAAGCGAGCAGAAGCGAATGCTTGTTGTGTTTCTAGCTGGAGGGGTCAGCCAACTCGAAACATGGGATCCAAAGCCGAAAACAGACACGGGCGGCCCTTTCCGAGCAATTCCAACGTCCGTTCCGGGCATTCACATCTCTGAACTTCTACCTCAAACAGCGAAGAATTTCGACAAGCTGTCGCTGATACGCAGCATCAATTCCCACAACGATGATCACGGGAAGGGAAGCTATCAGATGGGCTATGGCCGTAATCAAATGCCCGGCGTCGCATACCCTCATCTCGGATCGGTGTGTGCCAAAGCACTGGAACGTCAGAATTCACCGCTGCCTGGATTCCTCAGAATTCCCGGAGGAGGACGTGGGAATGATGCTGCCTATCTCGGTCCTGCGTATAACAGCGTGGGAGTTAATGGCAACCCGCTGGCCAACTCAGCACGGCATGGTTCGCTTTCGGATCAGATCGATCAGAAGCGTCATGATTTTCGTCGTGGGTTAAACGATCGCTTTCTTGCCTCTCGCAGAACAGCGGAGACTGAGGTTTATACGGAGAGTTTCGAGCAGGCACTCGGGCTGATGGAGAGACGGGATGTCTTTGATGTCTCGAAAGAGTCGGCTGAGGATCAGGCTCGCTATGGCAGTCACGATTTCGGGAAACATTGCCTGATGGCCAGACGTCTTCTGGAACAGGATGTACCGTTCGTTCAGGTCTCTCATTCCAACTACGATACCCACAATGAGAACTTTAACTTTCATCTCGAACAGATGGCGGAGTTTGACACGCCATTTTCGAACCTGATTACTGACCTCGATGATCGAGGTATGATGGAGTCCACACTTGTTGTTGTGATGTCAGAATTCGGTCGAACGCCGCGAATTAATGCTCGCTACGGGCGAGACCATTGGGGAAAATCATGGTCCATCTGCCTCGGCGGGGCAGGCATTCAACCAGGTGCAGTCATTGGAAAGACAAACGAAAACGGAACGGAAGTGATCGACAGAGAAGTCGCTCCGGGAGACCTCTTCCACACCTATCTATCAGCAGTCGGAATTGATTCGTCAGGAACGTTCGACATCGATGGTCGAGAACTCCCGGTCGCAGATCCCGCACACGGTCCGATCAGTGAACTCATTACTTAAGTGCGCTGCGGAGACCTGTAAAAATCAGAGTCGTCAAACACTGTCGGAATCGCAGATGGAGATCAACTTCACCATGCTTCAAAGTTCAACGAGTGATGTGTCCTTCTTGCGAACGATGCATTGCGGACTGTTCATGCTGTTGTCATTGAGTCTGCTCGCTAATCAGACAAATGCTGAATTGAAAGTTGGTGCTGTCGCGACAGAAGTCACACCTGTTGATCTTCCGGTGTTGGTCAACGGAAGCATGGTTTCACGAACTGTCAGCGATGTGACGTCAAAGCTGCACGCACGGACAGTCGTCATTGATGACGGTGAGGAACGTTTGGCGATCTGCGTCGTCGACAGTTGTATGCTTCCCAAAACACTGGTCGATGATGTCAAAGCCCTCACAGCGGCGAAAACAAAACTCAAGCCGGATCAGATTCTCATCTCGGCGACTCACACTCACTCAGCACCCTCATCCATGGGCGCGCTCGGGACAAGCCCGGATGAACAGTATGTTGCATTCCTTCGCGAACGACTGGTCAACAGCTTTGTAGCAGCTGAGAAGCAACTCGAACCGGCTGTCGTTGGTTGGGGGCAGCAGTACGCTCCGGAGTATACCGCGCTGCGTCGATGGATTTATCGAACAGACAAGCCGCAGCTGGATCCGTTCGGAAATTCAACCGTTAAAGCCAACATGCACGCTGCTCGCAATCCGGATGATGTCACTGGAGAGTCCGGCCCGGAAGATCCGGTTCTTTCACTGTTGTCGTTTCAATCTCCTGATGGACGCCCAATCGCTCTGATCGCTAACTTTTCGATGCACTACTTCGGAGACAAGGGGCTCAGCTCGGATTACTTCGGTCTGTTTTCAAACGGCCTCCAAGAGCAACTCTCGCATCAGGACGAAAATTCGCCGCCGTTCGTGGCAATGATGTCTCATGGTTGCAGTGGAGATATCTGGAGACGCGACTATCGTAAGATCATCGAAACGGGAGAGTCTTCCGAACATCAGACGATTACGGAGTTTGCCGAAGGTCTGATTGGTGTTGCAAAGACTGCATATGACGAAATTGAATATCAGCCCGACGCGACAATCGACATGGCGGAGAGTCGGTTCGAACTCGATTATCGAACTCCTGACCAACAAAGGCTGAAATGGGCGAACGAAATCGTCGCTGAGTTGGATGGCCGATTGCCCGAAACGAGACCGGAGATTTACGCCAGAGAACAGGTTTTTCTGGACGAATTGCAGTCGACCGAAGTTGTCGTTCAAGCTGTTCGAATTGGTGATTTCGCCATCGCGACGACACCGAACGAAACCTATGCACTCTCTGGGCTGAAGATTAAGCGAAGCAGCCCGTTCGCGAAAACGATGGTGATCGAACTGGCAAACGGAGGTGACGGATATATTCCGCCACCGGAACAACATTACCTTGGAGGATACAACACGTGGCCAGCACGGTCTGCCGGGTTAGAAGTTCAGGCAGAGCCTAAAATTGTAGCTGCAGCGAAGTCACTGCTCGAAACCGTCGCTGGTCGACCCGGGAAAAATCCTGAACTGGCGGTCACTGACTCAACACAATACGTGCTCGACCGAAGTCCGGCTGCGTATTACCGACTGAGCGAGATGAACGGGCCAATTGCGAAGGATGCTACACCGAACGGGCATCACGCGTTTTATGAACCCGGGATCGCTTACTTCCTGGAAGGTCCGACGATTGACGAGACGAATTGGGAAGAAACCAACCGCTGCCCACACTTCGCCGGCGGCAGGCTCACTTCTGCTTTGGACAACATCGGTGAAGAATACACGATCTCGCTTTGGATTTGGAATGGGCTTCCGGATCAAGCCCGATCTCCAACCAAATGGTTCTTTTCACGAGCAGAGAATGATATGCCTTCCGAGCGTGGGACACATCTCGGATTAAATGGAAACGGCGTTTTGTGTGTCGGTGCCGAAGGAAACACTGCCGAGGGACTCAATGCTGTACCGCGTTGGACGTGGGCACATGTTGTGTTTGTCGTGAAAGGTCAAACGCTGACAGCCTATCTGAATCAGAATGCAGATCCAGAGTTTCAACTCCAGCTTGACGATTCACCGCGTTCAAGTCCAAGCTTCTTCTTCGGAGGAAGGGCGGACAGGGCATCCCCATGGGAAGGAAGACTCGACGAAGTTGTTGTCTTCGATCGTGCCCTCTCCAGTCAGGAAGTGGAATCAATTCAGAAAGAGTTCGGCACGTTGAAAACTGAATAGAGCATTTTTGATTTTGTGTGCACAGGAAAGAACATCTTGCTCTAACGGTCAATTCTACCCCAGCTGATGAGTGAAGGCGGAGTTGCTGGCCAGTCATTTGCCGTCCGAAGAAATCCGTCAGTGAACAGGGACTTCGTTGTGGACATCACGAAAACACATATTCAGTCAGACTGGGAGGTCAGCAAGCCGCTCCTCTCTTGTCTCTTTCATCCATCAGGAGAGTTTGTCTTCAGCGGTTCAGAAGACTACTGCGTCTGGCGTGTGAAAGTGGCCGACGGAACCAAAGAGCAACTCGATTGTGATGCCTGGGTGCGGGCGCTCGGGTTTGCCGACTCCGGAAACATGCTGATCACCGGAGGCTACGACGGGAAGCTGAATTTCTGGGAAGACATTCTTTCGACTCCGAAGATTCGAAAATCGATTGAGGCGCATGCTGGCTGGATTCGAGCGATTGCAGTCAGTCCCGATCAGTCATTGGTCGCCAGCGTGGGGAACGATTTGGTCGTTCGACTCTGGCGAACATCGGATGGAGAATTACAGCACGAATTTCGAGGACACGAGTCACACATCTATAACGTCTGCTTTCATCCATCACTGCCTCATCTGGTGACAGGCGATTTGATGGGGCAACTCATTGAATGGAACATCACTGACGGAAATCAAATTCGGACCTGGAAGGCGGAGTCGCTCTCGAAGTACGACAATGGGTTCAGAGCCCAAATCGGTGGGTTTCGAGGTTTGACGTTCGGGCCAGATGGCAAAACCCTTGCAGGGTCAGGTATCACGAAAGTCTCCAATGCTTTCGCTGGGATTGGAAATCCCTCCGTTGTCGTTTTCGACTACACAGATGTTGAGAAGATGACTGAGTACCTGACAAAGGAACCGCTACAAGGAGTCGCCTGGAATGTGCGTCTCCATCCCGACGGAACAATCATCAGCGGATGCGGCGGAAGTGGTGGAAGTTTGTTGTTCTGGAAACCGGGGCAGACCGAACAGGTGCATCAACTGAAACTTCCTTCCGATGTGCGGGACCTTGATCTCTCGGCCGATGGGAAACGTCTCTCTGTGGCACTGGCAAATGGGCATCTGGCAGTTTGCCTGATGGATGAAAAATCGCCATCATGAGCGGGAACTCGTTCCGAAACTGTCAGTAACACCTCTCGGTGTTCGTGACAGTTTGAAACGAAATTCGTGCAGTTGGTTCGCTGACTGGTCGAGTCGAATTCCACTTCGCCAATGAATTGAAGCAGCAATACGCTGTCCAATTCTAAACGTTGGGTATTGAATCGGTCTTCGGCAACTCGCATGAACAATCAATTCCGAATCTGCTTCCAAAACTCAGGTGTTTGCACAAGCACGAGCGGTCCGCTCTCGTTTTGTGGTCGCCTCATACGAAAATCGTCGAGAAGAAAGTCTTGTTTATGTTGCGTATCTTTGCTTCGGTTGCTGTTTGTTTATTCTTGTACACGATCGTTTCGTGTTTCGAGTCGTCTGCGTTCGCAGAAGAAGGCAAACGCCCGAATATCGTGTTCATCTTGGCCGATGATCTTGGCATCGGAGACCTGGGTTTCTACGGACAAGAGCGAATTGAAACTCCGCACATCGATCAGATGTTTGCCGAAGGAATGGAGTTCACGCAGCACTATTCGGGCTCGACGGTCTGTGCTCCTTCCAGAAGTTGCCTGATGACGGGGCTGCACACCGGGCACACTTACATGCGCGGGAATGGATCAGAAGTGGTTCTGAGAGATGATCCAGAGGATCGAACGGTTGCCTCCGCACTTCAGGATGCAGGTTACGCGACAGCAATGATTGGAAAGTCATGCGTTTCTGGAGGGATGTCTGACATCGATTTGCCAAACCGAAAGGGCTTCGATCACTTCTTTGGAGTCTTGAGTCATACAGAAGCGCATCACTACTTTCCGAAAGTCGTTTACCGAAACGGGCAGGCGATCGAACTGCCTGGGAACTTCGAGCACGAAGGAGATCAGTACTGCCACGATCTTTATCTTGAGGAAGCGACAAGCTGGATTCGCAAACATTCAGCGGAACCCTTTTTCCTGATGTACTCAGCTCATATTCCTCACGTCAGCCTTTATGCACCGGAGGAATGGAAAGCAAAGTACCGCGGCAAATTCGAAGAGACTCCTGTTACGAACCAGAAGCACTACAGAAACGAGCCTGAGCCGCTGACCACGTGGGCAGCGATGGTCAGTCGATTGGATTGGGAAGTAGGACAGATCCTGAAAACACTCAAGGATCAGAACATCGCTGAAAACACTCTGGTCATCTTCGCCAGTGACAACGGAGCAACCGAAGCGGGCGGACATTCGGAGAAGTCGTTTGAATCTTCCGGCCTGCTGCGGGGTGCGAAACGAGACTTATATGAAGGAGGAATTCGCACTCCCATGGTGGCCTGGTGGCCTGGAACGATTCCTGCTGGCTCAGACAGTGATCACGTTTCAGCGTTCTGGGATTTCTTCCCGACAGCGTGCGAACTGGCCGGTGCAACGACTCCATCAGACTTGGATGGAATTTCTTTCGCACCAACACTTCTCGGCAAGAAACGTGACCAAGAGCAGCACCGCTGGCTCTATTGGGAGTTCTTCGAACAGGGAGGGAAGCGGGCTGTCCGCATGGGCAACTGGAAAGCAGTGCAGGTCAATATGCTGAAGAAAAGTCCGAGTCCCATCGAACTTTATCACCTGGGAATTGATCCACGCGAAGCAAACGATGTGGCATCGGAGTATCCAAACATCGTCGAAGTTGCGAAGCAAATCTTTGAGGAAGCACGAACCGAGTCGCCAATCGAACGATTCAACTGGCCATCCAATCGGTAGACCGAGTTGAAGTTGGTCCAGCTCACACAACAAACAAAAATCGCGAAGGTGCCACATGGATGAGCGCCTTCGCGACTTTTGTATTTGGATGCTGGTTTCAGAGGAGTCGAATTCGGACTCTTCGGAAGTGCTTTTCCTTCATTTGGTCCCAATAGTTGTGGGGAACCGATTAGAGCAAGTTGCTCTTTTCTGTGCACTCGCTTGCACTGTTTCTCAACATAAATGGCTGTGCTTGCTCGTGAGAGATCGTGCACACCAAATCAAGTATGCTCTAGTTAAGGAATGCCAACCAGCCTGAGATGCCATCTTTGGTATCGGTGCGATCCTGAAGCGACGCGATCAAAGAAGCACAGGCGATTCGTGGTTTGGTAACGACCTGGTCACCTTCTTCGAGGCCGCTGATGATTTCGATTTGAGAATCGTCATTAATCCCAACTTCGACGAGTCGCTCTTCAACATGATCTCCGCTTTGAACGAACGAGTAGTAATCCCCGCCGACTTCGACGACTGATTGATGAGGAATTCGGAGAACGTCATACCGCTGGTCTGAGATGATCGAGACATTCGCTGACAGCCCGGGAGCGATCGTTCGAGCAAGCTCTGGATCGATGTCGAGTGCAACGGTCACCTTGTATTCGCGAAGGTGGTAGTTCGGGTAGCGACCGCTGGTTGGGATCTTGGAAACGTGGCTTACCTTGCCTCGGAAAGGTGTTTCCTGCAGTGCGTCAATCTTGACGACTGCTTCTGAGTCATGTCCGATCAAACGGATGTTGGACTCATGGACTCGAAGTTCCACTTTCAGGTTGTCCCGATCAGGGACGTGAGCGATCTGCTGCAGATATCGAACACGGCTGCCTTCTTCGAGTCCTTTGGCGGAGCTGGAACTTTCTCGAGCGTGAATCACTGCACCTGCGTTCTTGGCGATGATCTTGCAAGCTTCAATGTTGGTCTTCAGACGTTCCTGATATGCCTTGTAGATGTTGTAAGAACGCTCTCTCGAGCTGAGCGTGATTTGGCGACTGAGTTCTGCTGATCGAGCAGCGATTTTGACTCTGTCGAGATTTCGCTCTGCTTCCTGACTCTGAGCGACGTACTGCGTCATGTTGCGAACGTACGTGTGATCGGTGTAGATGTTGAGAGCGTCTGTGGCTTGCTTGTATTTGTTTTCCTCGCGGATCACTTTCAGACGTTCTGCTTCGCAGTCATCGTGAGCTCGATATCCTCGTTTGAACATCGAAAGCGTGAACTCGTACGACTTCTGAGCCCGGGCCATTGTCTCTTCTGCGAGGACTTTAGCACTCTCCAATTGATGAAGCTTCTGCGGATGTTCGGCGTTGACATATGCATCCAGCTTGAGCTTAGTGAGTTCGAGTTCCAACTCGGCTGCAGCAATTTTGCTCTCGTTGGTGAGAACCTGAATGTTGAGGTTCTCTCGTGCTTGTTCGAGAGCGGCGATCGAGTTGATGTAGCGGACTTCTCGTTCCTGAAGCCGTTCGCGCAATTCCGCGTCATCGAGGACAGCGATCACATCACCCGGTTGGACGATTGTTCCTTCAGGCAGAATTTCGACGATGCTTGTCGACCATTCGCAGTGATTGACAACAGTGTTCCGTTCTGCGCTTTGCAGCTCACCCTGTTGGGTCACGATTTGTTCGATGTGACCTCTTGTGACAACAGAAAACCCATCTTCAGCAACGACAACAGGTTTTTCGGCCACTCCCCAGCTGACAATCGGGACGCTCATCACCAAGAGCGTCAGAGCGACGACAAGTGAGAGCAGAACTTTTCCGCTGCGTTGGGAACCAACGTGAGTGGTAGGTTTCATGGTGGGCCAAACCTTCAGATGCGTGTTTCCATCGCAATGGTGGGATGACAGCTGAAAGCCGTCAGAGCGATGAAAGGTGGGTGAGTGGCGCAAATCGCATTGCGACCACTGGGGACTCAATTATAAGGCAGTGCAGTACAGAAGTCCAATAGACTCTATCGCCCGAGCTTCCTAATCGGAATAGTTCCTCGACCGAGCAGTTCATAATCGGCCGAAACCGATTCATCTATTCTGTTTGAGGAGAACCGCAACGGTTGGCCGAGATGCAACTCGATTTCTGAAAGTTTGAATTGATTCTCAGTTATGGATTTGAGCGGGGAGGCTGACGCTGCCGCGAAGACGTTTTGGAGCAGTTTTGACACCGATTCTGTTTGTCGAGCGGATGCCCGCACTGATTGCAAAGAGGAATGGGCCGTTCCGCACGCTCCAGCTGCGGAGTCGACTTCAGCTTGGGGGGAGACTTCTTTCGACTGGATCGTGAAGTCTTTGCGGCTGACGTTTTGGCAGCCGAGGTGGGGGATTTCTTCTCAACGGATGTGGCTGCTCCGGAGGATCTCGACGTCAACTCGCTCGATTTGGTCTCTTCTTTCACCAGCGGAGAATGTTCCTGGTCGATCGATGTTGGGAACTCGGTCGAATCTGATTCATCGACGTCGAGGTACAGTTCTGAGTCGAGATCGACTTCGAAATCATCATCTCGCCCCTCATTGGGAGAGGACTCGGCGGGCGAGTCGGTTTCAGATTCCCCCGGACGGACGATCGTCGCACGTGCTTCTCGGCCGCTTGTGGTTTCAATGGCTGAGACTCGAACTCTTCCCTGTTCGTTGTAGCCGATCGTAACCGCGATCGGTGACTTCATTGGCAGATTCGGTGGAAGTTCGTCAATCACACAGTCTCCAAGTTCGACGAACTCTTCACCCTGACTGGCTCCACTTTCGACAATGTGAAGATGAACCCGCTTCTGATTTTCGCGGACTGTTCCGAAGTTCTGCTTGTAGATGCAAGGCAGTTGCGTGTTTGGAGGAATCAAATAGTGCGGGCGGAGAAGATCTGTTTCGGGGTCGCGAACCAGAATGCCTAAGCCTCGCCCGGTCACGCTTCTCTGATGGAATTTCTGCAGTCGAGCGGTGGCTGTATCGTCTAGGGACGATTGTTCCAGCCGCTGTCCACTGAGCAACATTCCTGCGTAGTACGCTGCCCCATGAGCAATCGACTGATCTGGGGAAAGAGTCGTGTTCAGAGTTGTTCCGCTGATCTTCTGAAGCATTTCCCGAACCATCGGCATTCGAGAAGCTCCACCGGTGACGAGTACCGAATCAACATGTGCCCAGCCCAGCTTGTGCTCTTTGAGCATCTGGCGGGTGATCTCTTCGGTGCGTTCGACCAGACTCTTCGAAAGTATCTCAAAGGTATTTCGAGAGATGGCGAAAGTCTTTCTGCGGCCATCGTGCTGGACGAGAATCGAAGCACGCGGCCGAACACTCAGGCTTCGCTTGACTTGCTCAATTTCAGTGGCGAGTGCCTGCATGCTTTCGCGGTCGATGCGTGGATCACTGATGGAGTCTTCGACGTAGCGATCGCAGGCGAAATCTTCGAGGACCTTATTCCAGTCGAGTCCACCCAAACGCAAATCTCCGCCGGAGGCGATGACTGTCACCTCGTTCTTGTTGTAGCGGACCAGAGAGAGGTCAAAGGTGCCGCCGCCGAGATCGAACACCATGACGGTCTGTTCGTTGGCCAGTTCCGCAAACCACATTCCATCGCTTAGAACATGACACATGGCTGTCGCGACGGGCTCGTTAATGATGTCGACACGATCGAGCCCCGCTTCAAGACCAGCTTCGACGGTCAATTGGCGCTGAACGTCACTGAACTGTGCGGGAACGGTAATCACTGCTGCATGGATTCTGCCGAGCCGTTCTTCTGCCGACTGGAGCAGCTTCTTCAGAATGAATGAAGAGATGTCCTTGGGCCGGTAGACCTTGTTGTCCATGATCCAGGTCTTGTTCGGATCACCCATGAACCGTTTCGCGTGTCGAACCACACGATCGGGCATCATCACCGCATTGCGAAGTGCTTCGGTGCCAACGACGACTTCATCACCGTCAAACAGAACAACTGAAGGTGTGGAGAGTTCCCCTTCAGAGTTGGGAATAGCGACCGGTTGACCGCTCGGCGTGAGATGGGAAATGCAGGAATAGGTCGTCCCAAGGTCAATGCCGATCGGATGGACGCGCTTCTTTGTGCGATTCAATGACATGAGCAGCTTTTCGAAATTCGAGTCCAATACCGGAGTTTGTGCTCCAGAAATGATAACACCCGGGATTCAACTGCACCAAGCCACAGGTTGAGAACCTGTGGTGTGATGGCACTCAAACCCATTGGATCAAGCTGTGCGAATCGTGATCGTCAATCACTTTCACGGCTTCAGCTGTGCCCGGATAAAGAAACGGACTTGATGATACAGATTTAACACCCAGAAAGATGCCGCCACTAAAAAAGGCTGTGCAATTTGAAGCGGACAGTTGGGGATAGAAGAGTTCGAGTGAAACTGCGACACCCGCCGACAAGGTTCTAGAATTGTCCGAGCGATTGGCCGTCAGCTCGGTCAAGCAGATTGCGATAAACGGTTGGGGCAATGTTCTCGCTGAGAAATCTCACAGACCCATCGCACAGAAGAAATTGTGCTCCGCCAACATGATGGCTTCCAAATCCACCTGGATCGAACGCATATGAAGCTGGCAATTCCGGTTCCGGTGGACGCACAGGGGCTTCACCGTCCTCCGTGGTCTTCGAGTCCTCTTCCGTGGTCTCGTCACTACCATATCCGCCATATCCGCTGTAGCCAGCACCATACCCCCCGCCGTATCCACTTCCGGAACCGCTGGAGTTGATGTTTTGCTCGTTCCAATCAACCGAATCGCGTGATTTCTGGCCGGTCGCGATTGCGTTCAGGTCATTGTAGTAACGGCTTCCCTCGGGAGTTTGATTGATCGCAGCGCCGCCGTTTCGAAGACTCGATCGAGTGCCTGATGCCCATCCCAGATCCTGAGGATTTCGGACTGCTTCGCCCGCGAGAATCGTTGCAGCTGTCCCGTCGTAGATGTCGTTGTACTGAACGCGGCTGTTGAGAAAGAGGACACCATGGTTGTTGACGTCAATCGATGCTGAAGTCGGATGGTGGTTTCCGGAGTAACTACTTAGAGCTACTCCATGATTCTCTTGGACAGCATTTCGCGGAGTGGATTCAGAAGGGCAAATGTAAACTGAGAGAACAGTTTGACGAGCAGGTAGGTTTTCCTCTGCGTAAATGCTCAGGTTCGGGTCAATCGCAGAAAAGACATTGGGCGCATCAACATACGGAAGAATCGAAGTCAGCCATCCATGGTGATAGCCTTCGGGGAACTGCTCAATCGGGCCATTCAAGTTCACGACTCCGGGAGGAAAGACCTCATGCGAGGCGTGATAGCTGTGAACAGCGAATCCAAGTTGTTGCAAGTTGTTCTTGCACTGCATTCTCCGGGCTGCTTCTCGCGCCTGCTGGACAGCGGGCAGCAAGAGTGCCACGAGGATCGACATGATTGCGATGACAACGAGCAATTCGATGAGTGTGAATCCGGTCCGTCTGGACACGTTCCCTCCAACCAAAATCCCGGGGCAATTCAATATAAACGACCAGTTCGCTTGAGCGGTTTGTTCGAGACTCGGACGTCTGGATCAATGCTGCGGTCGATCGTTCACTATCTGAATACGATCAGTGTTATCCGACCGTTGGTCTAATTTCGCGAGTTTGACGGAATTGTGCAATTCGTACACTCAAAGTCAGGCTGCGCTTCGAACTCGGGAAGCGCTCGAAGGTGCGATCTCAATCCACGAAACACAGATCGATTCGCGCAAAAAAGAACCCCGATGACCGAAGCCACCGGGGCTGCTACTGCACCAACACAGTGCAGTCGCGCGGATTAAAGATTTTCGAATCTGATCGAGCGGAAAAGATCAGGCAAAGAGTTCAGCGACCGATTCACCGCCGTCGACAACCTTCATCGGACGACCAAGCGGGCTGATGTTTTCGTGGTTTGCATCCACTCCCAAGCTCTGGCAAATTGACTGGAACAAATCGTGGACACCGACGGGACGGTCAACGATTTCGTTTCCATCCCGGGAAGTGGCTCCAATCGTTTGTCCACCGCGAACTCCACACCCAGCCAGCCAGACATTAAAAGCCCGTGGGAAGTGATCGCGGCCGCCTCGAGGATTGACGCGTGGCGTTCTTCCGAACTCTCCGGCGAAAACCACGAGCGTGTCGTCGAGCATGCCACGTTGTTTGAGATCTTTGATCAAAGTTGCGGAAGCAGGATCAACTTCCTGCGCTTTGTCGGAAATCGTTGAGAAGTTGTCTTGATGAGTGTCCCAGCCATTCGATCGAACTTCGACAAAACTGACTCCCGACTCGACCAGTCTCCGTGCGAGCAGACAACCTCGCCCGAAATCGGAGTCGCCGTATTGGGCTGTCAATTCTTTTGATTCGTCCGTCAGATCGAAGACTTGTGACTGCGGGCTGAGGACCAGTTTCGATGCTTTGTCATAAAGCTGTCGATGGTTTCGAACGGGCTGCTCTGCGCCACGAGCGGCGAATTCGTCTTCGAGTTCTCCAAGCAGCCCGAGGCGACGTTGATAGCGTGACGCAGACTTTTGGAGTGACAAATTCTGAGGCATCGAACCGGGGCGAGTCACGTTGAACGGTTCGTAATCCACTCCCAGAAAGCCAGCGCCGATGGTCTGTCCGATTGAGACGAAACTTGGCAGGTCGTTCTCGTGATCCGCAAGTTGCTGAGCGATGCAACTTCCCAAACTCGGATGCTTCACACTTCCGGACGGGACGTACCCGGTGTGCATTTGATAGGTCGCTCTCTGGTGGGCGCCTTCTTTGTTTTGCATGCTGCGAATGATAGCGAGGTCGTCCATGACACTCGCCAGTTTCGGCCAGTCTTGAGCGATTTGAATGCCGGGAACAGATGTCGAGATCGCTTTGGTTCCGCCCCCATTCTCATGGCTCGGTTTCGGATCGAATGTTTCCAATTGGCTTGGACCTCCCGCGAGCCAGATCAGAATCATCGACTTCCCTCGCTGACGCAGTTCGTCAGCGTGTAATGACATCACATCGCGGAGCGGAAGTAGTCCGGAAGCCAAAGCCCCGACGGAGAGGTTTCTCAGAAATCGACGACGGTTCAACCGCCCCGAGTTCAGGCAGACAGATTCGTGAACGAATGCGGACATGTGTGTTTCCTTCGAGTCTCTACAACGGATGGCAGAGCAGTATTGTTGGAGCAATTTTCAAAAGAGTTCTCGCCGGATTGCACATGCAACCAATGCGACGGCACTGTCAAACAGTTCGAGAAAGTGCATGATCAACACCTGCTTTCTCTAACGGCGAGTGATGAACTCAGTGGAATTGAGAAGGCTCCAGTAGATGTCTTCGAATGCCTCGTTGCGATTTTTGATTTCGGAAAGGAACCGGGTATTGATGGACATTTCACGAGCAGTGGGCTCGCGGCTGAGGACACGCAGGTACAGCTCTGACAGAGCGTCTTCGTCGTCTGGATACTCGCGGAGCAGTCGAGCGAGCATCGAGTTCCCGGTCCCTCGGATGTTTTGCTCGATGATCGGTGAGTTCATGACGAACAACGCTTGCGGAATGTTTCCGATGATGTCTTCCGATGGTGTCGAGGGATCAACACCGAAGAGTTCTACGAATTGGTTCCGTTCAGGATCGATTCCGTAGCGCTGCTGAATCGCGTTGCCACGATTACGGCCGGGGAAACGACTCATTGAGTTGACATCGAGTACTTCCTGAAGCGACTGAAAGATCTGATCTGCACTCAACCGTGTCGGAACTGCGGAAGCGAATGGCGGTTGATATTCGTCCGTCGGGATTGCGACAAGTCGACGTTGATAGGCTTGCGTATTAGCGATCGTCCGATAGACCCATTTGATGTCGTAGCCGTGATCGGCAAAGCCTTGAGCGAGCATATCGAGAACAGGTTCGTAGAGAGCAAAACGCTCGGGGCCCATATCGTCGACGGGCATGTAAAAGCCTTTTCCGAGCATTTCAGCCCAGACGCGATTCACAAACGCACGAGCAAACCAGGGGTTTGTCGGAGAAGTGACGTAGTCGGCGAGTGCATGTCGACGCGTGAGGTCGGAGGAACCAGGGTGAATTTCTGGTCCGCGAACCTCTGGAATAAAGAAGACAGGTTGTGTGAGGGTTCCCTGTGATGCGGGGTTGTTCAAGTCAGGCATGAAGTATTCAAGTTCACCGCGTCCGGGTTGCGGCATGTTCGCCATATTCCGAACGTTCTCGAATTCTTTCAGTGAAAGTTTGCCATCCTTATTGGTATCCGAACCGGCAAGAATTTGATCAAACCGAGATGCGAGTTGGCCTCTTGCTTCCGACTTGATGAGGAAACCGTCTCGATTCCGATCAAGTGCTCGGAAGATCTGATCAAAGTTCTCAGTCGGTCGTGCGCGACGATTCGATTGTTCCAGCGACCGGACTGCAAAGCTTCGAGGATCTCCCGGTTCTTCACGGCGAACAGTAACTCGCGGAAGAAATGCAGCCAGTCCATGAAACTCGTCGCGAGTCCAGGAGTCTGTCGGATGGTCATGACAGTTGGCACAGCTGAGTTGAATTCCCAGAAAGATGCGGGAGATTTCGGCCGCGACTTCTTGAGGTTCACCGGTGTGAGAGAAAATCAGACCGGTCGCTCCAGAATCCATGACTGATCCAGTTGCAGTGATCAGGTCTCGCGTAATTTCATCCCATGATCGGCCTTCTGAAATCTGCTCAATGAACCAAGTTTCAAAAGCGGGTTCCACCAGACGAATGCGTTGTTCGGTGGCTCGCGAAGTCACGAGCTGCTTGAAATAGCGTCCCCAAAACTTGGCGAATTCTTCCGATGCGATCAGCGTGTCAATCACTTTCGCTCGCTTATCGAGATCAGGATCGAGCCCGAACAGATTGATTTCGCTGGATGAGGGAACTCGCCCGATCAGATCCAGGTAAGCGCGACGTAGAAAGTCTTCGTCTGACGTTTGAGGGGCGACTTCGACATTTTCTTCGAGAAGAAGACGCTGTAGTTCATGATCAATCCTTGATGAAAATTCGTGCTCTGATCCATGACTGGTGCTGTTCCAGACCGAAATCGATCCAGCCACCGCTATGATCATCAAGAGTTTCATATTCAATCCCGAACGAATGTCGTCGATGGTGCCTGCTTCAACAGAATTGAGAAGCTGTCAGGTTTTGGATTGAACACCGTTGAGGTCAAACAGTTCCGGCTGAGTTCAATCTTTTCTCCCCTCCTTCCACCAGCTTGTCCGGGGAAAACTGGCCGCCATTGACGGTTTGCAACTGTTTTTCTTCGCTGTTCAAAAAACGAAACACCCGCCAGCGAGTTGCTGGCGAGTGTTCGAATGGAACCGATGAATTGTTTGGAGGGGCGAACTGAATGAACTGTTCTCCTTAAGCCGAGGCGACCAACAACATGATTAAAACGTTGGCTCAAGACGAAGGTTAAGTTTCAACGCCAGGTCCTGAAGCTTCTCAATCGCTGTCATTTGAAGTTGTCGGACCCGCTCCTTGCTCAGCCCAACTTTCTTGGCCACCGATTTGAGGGTCTCGGAAGACTGTTCATCATTCAACCCGAATCGCTCACGGATGATGACGACTTCTCGCTCGTCCAGACATTGGCCGAAGTGATCGATCAATGCGTCTGCTATTTTGTGGTCGAGAGGTGCTTCAGTTTCGCGAGTTGGAACAACATCGCCCAGAATTTCCGATGAGGTGTTCACCTCGCGGTTCTGGCGGCGTTGTTGTCGCTGCATGACTCGATAGTAGTGACGCTGGATGGCGTGTGTCGCGTAGGTGCTGAAGCGAAAGCCTCTTGAGTAGTCAAACTTGTCCACGGCATTCACAAGGATCATGTTGCCTTCGCTGACAAGATCTTCGAAGTCATTTCGCGACCGGGCGAACTTCTGAGCGATCGAGGCGACGAGACGAAGATTCGCTTCGATAATCGCTGCCCGAGCTCGCTTCGCCTCTTTGACAAAACGTTCATATCGTGACATTGCCGAAGAGTTCCGAACTTCGCCATTCGAATTGATTTCAATGCGTGAAGCTCGCGACTTCATGTAATTCATCTTACGGAACAGGAACGCTTCGCCCGGTGGGGTGAGGAGTCTGTGCATCGAGCGGTTCGCCTGATCTTGATCACTCTGCTGACTCATATCGTGGGTGTCTTCATACAGGTTCTCTGGGCATTCCTTTGCCAAATTCTTCTCAGAGAGCTTCTCGAAGTCCGGGTGGTCGATGAACGCGATCTCGCGGTCGGGTACGCGGAGCGATTTTCGGGGACGAGGGGCGGCCGACGTTGCTGTTCGTGAATTTGCCATGAATCTGCTCCGGGTTAAAACGTTCAATACGGTCACTCTAAGCGATTCCTTTGTGTTGGCAATATCAAAAACATTCAAAACGTTCATTTTGTTTCGAGAAGGGATAATCGGTCACGTTCGAGTCGTCATCTGTTCAGATCGGATTTTCCGGGACGAGTTGAAAATGAGACGCACGAACGGAATAATTGGTGTTTTCCGATGACAGACTCCTCTCGAGAAGGACGTTTTGATGCTGAACAAGAAAGACTTGGAGCTGTTCAAAGAGCTTTTGAGTGTTCAGGAGGCCAGAATTCGCGGAGATGTGCAGACGTTGACGTCAGGTGCGTTGGGAACCGGCAGTGAGTCGCGAACACCAACTCATATGGCAGAACTCGGAACCGAAACCTATGAGCAGGACTTTTCGCTTCGCGTTATGGAAAGCGATCAGGAAGTACTCAAAGAAATACGTGCTGCTCTGAAACGTATAGAAGATGGAACCTACGGGATTTGCGAAGGCTGCGAAGATGCCGGGCGACCACCATCGAAGCGATGGATCCCCAAAACCCGGCTCAAAGTCATTCCTTACGCCAGATATTGCGTTTCCTGTGCGGAAAAACTCGAACGTCAGTTCAGCTACTAGAGCCAGTCAAGCGACTGGCTCTGTTTGGATTGAGTGATCTTGTGAACGATTTCATCAGTCTCAAGATCGTCCCTCAGACGAACTCCTGACAAACGCAATCGAGTGAACCGGGGCACTGATTCGGTGCACTGCTTCGAACGAATCCAGTCCGATGACTGGGGAGCAGCGAACTCTGAATTCGTCCCTGATTTGTTGGAGTGATTCACACGATCGCTTCAATTGATTTAAGAACACTCCGAAACGGTCGAGAACATCGTGTCTCGACCGTTTCTTTTTTGTATGGTTGACTGATTGATCGCTGGCCCGTTTTATTGAACATGCGCCTATCGACACAATCTCTTCCGAGACTGTCGGACGGCGCTGTGATCCTTTGACTTGATACGGTGAAGTTCATGTCGGAATTCGGCGACCTGTTCGAACAGTTTCAACACGATGCGCAGCTGCGTCACGATCGTGAAGAACAGCTGCAGCAATCCATAACGGCACCGAGCACACGTCAAAGAGAACTCCAGAATCAACTGGCCTTTCTGCGGGAAGAATATCAATCCAAACAGGGCGAACTCGAATCATCTCGCAACTCATCGCTGACTGAACTCACACAGATTTTCGAACAGAAGCGGTCTGAGATCCGAGGTCTTCACAACTCCATCGTGAAGAACATCCAGACTGAAACGGACCGCGCCTCGAAATCGGTCGAACGACAACGTGAGGATAGCGAATGGGTTGTCGAGTCGGTCCTGGACGATGACAGCGAAGGAAGTCCACAGCGGGAGTTGGAGAAGGCTACTCAATCGATCGATCGAACGCTTGTTGAACAAGATGCGGTTCTTTCCTCTACGAAAGAACGCTTCGATCGGATTCTTCGCTCAACTCGGAAGAAAACCCCGCCAGCAGACCCACCCGAAAGAGATGTCAAGGATCGATCCGAAGCAGTCGACAGGTTTCAAGAAGAGATTGGCCGCACAGATCAACTCATTCGACGGTTCGATAAGCTGGTGCTGGCCAAAGTCTTCACCGGATTCCCGGCATTGATCTCGCTGATCGGACTGATGGCTCTGTTCTCGGGTCTCGTCTTTCAATTTGCCGATCCGATGATTGCCGACATCACTGGCCCTCGCATGCAATCGAGTTGGATTGGTGTCTCGACAGCAGTCGGTGCGGTCGCTGGGCTCGTGGTCTTTGGACTGTTTTTCCTGATTGCCACAACTCAACGCTCAAATCTGATTGCCCTCATCAGCGAATCGATCGAACATGCGAAATTCTATCGATCGAGGTTTGACAGTTACTCGCAGAAGGACTTGGCAAAGCTCACCAAGAAGACAGCGGCTCTTCAGAAGAAAATCGAATGCGAACGTCAGGCTGCGCTGAATCGTTACGAAGAAGCACATCGGCAACGACTCTTCGAGATTGAGCGGTCCAACGAGGAACGTCTGACTGACGAAAAACGCAGGTTCGAAGCAGAAGAAACCGAACTCACCGCGGATCACGAAGCAAAAGTCCAAGCGATTCAGGAAGGCTTCGACCGTCAGCTTCAGGAACTCAACGAGAGTTCACTCTCGAAGATCGAACAGAAGGAAGCCGAGCTTCAAGCGCTTCAAAGTGAACAGGTGCGCTCACAAACTGAGCAATGGATGCAGCTGAAAACGGAATGGGAAGAGTCGGCCAAACTCTTCCAAACCGCGATCTCAGCCATTGGGTCTGAAGATCAGGCGACAAATCTCGACTGGTCGAAGACGTCGAACCCAGAACAGTGGTCTCCGAGTTCGCAGCTGCCAAGAGGCATCCGCTTAGGCGGTCTGCAGGTTGATCTTCAGGAATGGCCGGTCGCCGTTTCGGAGGATATCCGTTTGGCTCCGCGGACGACTCAGTTCGAAGTTCCAGCCATTGTGGAGTTCCCCGGAAATGCGTCGACCTTGTTTCTTTCGCCAACTCCGGAAGCACGAATGCAGGCGCTCGATGCACTGCAAACGATGATGCTTCGATTGCTGTTGCAGATCCCGCCTGGAAAGTTGCGATTTACGTTGATCGACCCCATTCGCCTCGGGGAAACATTCGGCGGCTTCATGCACCTCAGCGACTACGATGAGCTGATGGTGACGAATCGAATCTGGACCGAGAGCGGGCAGATTGAACAGCGCCTCGCCGATCTGACCGAGCATATGGAGAACGTTTTCCAAACGTACTTGCGGAACGAATTTCAAACGATCGAGGAATACAATCAATCGGCCGGGGAAGTTGCAGAACCGTACCACTTTCTGGTGATCGCCGACTTCCCCGCAAAGTTCAGCGAGATTGCGGCGAGACGTCTCGTCAGCATCGTGAACAGCGGACCGAGATGTGGTGTTTATACGCTTCTCAATCTCGACCCGACTAAAGCGATGCCGAATCAGTTCGACATCGAAGACATTTTGCCGCACATGACTTCATTCGAATGGAAAGACGAACACTTCCATCCGAATGAACAGATTCTCTCTCGCTGGCCGATTCGCATACAATCGCCTCCTACACCGGATGAGTTTACATCGATCGTCAAAATGGTCGGCGAAGCATCGAAGGATGCTCGAAAAGTCGAAGTCTCATTCGATCGAATCGCTCCACAATCGAGCGAACTTTGGTCGAAAGATTCGAGGAGAGAACTGGAAATTCCTTTGGGGCGTGCTGGTGCCACTAAGCTGCAAACCATGAAACTCGGACGCGGAACTTCTCAGCACATGCTTGTTGCAGGGAAAACCGGTTCTGGAAAGTCGACCTTCCTCCACATCCTCATTACAAATCTCGCACTGTACTACGGTCCAGACGAAGTCAACTTCTTCCTCATCGACTTCAAGAAGGGTGTGGAGTTCAAAGACTACGCATCATTCCAGCTTCCGCATGCTCGTGTGATCGCGATTGAGAGTGATCGGGAATTTGGAGTCAGTGCACTGCAGCGTCTCGACGAGATGCTTCAAGAACGCGGAGAGTTGTTCCGTCGCGAAGGCGTTCAGGACATCGCAGGTTATCGCGATGCAAATCCAGATCAGCCTCTGCCGCGCGTCTTGCTGGTCGTCGATGAGTTTCAGGAGTTCTTCATCGAAGACGACCGCATCAGTCAGTCGGCGGCTCTGCTTTTGGATCGGCTTGTTCGTCAGGGTCGGGCATTTGGGATTCACGTGATCCTCGGATCGCAGACGCTCGGCGGAGCATACTCCCTCGCCCGAACAACGTTGGGGCAGGTTGCTGTGCGAGTGGCACTGCAGTGCAGTGACGCCGACGCACATTTAATTCTCAGCGAAGAAAATACCGCAGCTCGACTCCTCACACGTCCCGGCGAAGCAATCTACAATGACGCCAACGGAATGATGGAAGGCAATCATCCATTCCAAATTGCATGGATCTCAGACGAACAACGTTCGGACTGGCTGGCTGATATCGAAAAGAGAGCATCGCGTTCGGGGGTCGAAGCAGAGCCAGCGATTGTCTTCGAGGGCAATATCCCATCAGATCTGAAACGCAACAAACAGCTGCGTCGACTCGCAGAAGAGTGGCGAGATCGCAGCGAACCACTGAGAGCACCGAGAGTTTGGCTTGGGGATGCTGTTGAGATTAAACCTCCTTCCGTGGTTTCTCTGGATCGACACAGTGGAAGAAATCTGCTCGTCGTCGGCCAAGATTCCGAAGCAGCGATGGGAGTCCTTCACGCGTCAGCATTAAGCTTTGTTGCATCAACTTCACCAGTGGAAGTTACGTCCGGCCAGGAGCACTTCGAACCTGAGAATGCCGAGACTTCGGACGGCGAGAATGAGGTCGAAGGAAGCGATTCACAACATCAAAACGAAGAACGCCTTGACTCTTTCATCGTGTTGGACGGCAGTTCGGTCGGCAGCGACGACTCGGAACTGTGGAAGTCGTTTCAGTCGACAATCCCTTGTCCCGTGACGATTGTTTCTCCTCGCGAAGCAAGCCAGCAAATCGGCAAGATTCACGCCACGCTGCAATCGAGAATGCAAGCAGAGACTGATCACCATGATCCAGTCGTGGTCATCATCAGCGACCTCTCCAAGTTCCGTGACCTAAAGAAAGCAGACGACGACTTTGGTTTAGGAAGTTTCGGAGGCTCCTCGGAACCAACGACTTTGACCCCAGCCCAGATGTTCGCAGAACTTCTCGCTGAAGGTCCGCTACACGCGATTCACTTGATCATCTGGTGTGACTCTCGAAATAACGTGGACCGCTGGTTCAGTCGACAGAATCTGAAAGAGCTTGAACAGAGAATCGTCTTTCAAATGAACGCGGCCGACTCGAGCCACTTGATCGATAGTCCGGCTGCTTCCAGACTGGGAACCCACCGAGCCCTGCTCTATCGCGAAGAGACCGGTGAAGCAGAAAAATTCCGCCCCTACGGAGTTCCGGGTACGGAATTTCTCAATGAGTTCGGAAATCTTATGCGGTCCGGAGGGGAAGCTGGTTTTGCCACGGACCTCGAAGAGTTCACGATTTCGTAAGTGTCGCTGACCGCAACGAGCTTTCTTCGCTATGGCAACTTCCAACGATCCTGACCTTCCGGCTCTCCTCGGCGGAACTCCGGTCTGTTCCAGCGAGACTTCGGAATGGCCGATTTGTGATGAAGCGTTGCAGCAACGGTTTAGCGAATTGATCAAGAGCGGAGATTGGGGCCGCTATCACGGGGAGTATGTCACTGAGCTCGAAGACCGACTGAGGTCTTTGTACCAGCTGACGAACATGCAACTGGTTTCGAGTGGAACCGTGGCGATGGAATTGGCACTGCGTGGGTTAAGAGTCGCGCCCGGCGATCACGTGTTGATGTCTGCCTATGACTTCAAAGCCAACTTCGTCAACGTGGTGCAACTGGAAGCCATCCCGATTCTGATCGATATCGATGAAGCTGACGGACAGTTGGATGTCGAGAAAATAGCGGCCGCAGCAACGGACAACACGAAAGCGATCATCGTCTCGCACTTGCACGGCGGACTCGTCGACTTGTCGCGAGTGAGGAGCATTGCAGAAGAGTTGGAAATTGCAGTGATCGAGGATTGTTGTCAATTGTCGAGCTGTGCTTGCGATGGCAGCACAGTCGTCGGTTCACAAGCGGACGTCTCGATTCTCAGCTTCGGCGGAAGCAAACTGCTCACTTCCGGCCGTGGCGGTGCTGTCCTGACCAACCGCGACGACATCGCGCAGCGAATCAAAACCTATTGCCAGCGGGGGAACCTCGCTTATCCTCTTTCCGAGATGCAAGCTGCGGTTCTCGGCCCGCAATACGACTCTCTTTCTCAACGTCATCGCCAACGTCAGGAGTGTGTCGATGCAATTCGTCGCGGAGCAACGAAGCACCAAGGGCTCAAGCCATTCAGCTGTCGAGAGAACGCAGTCGCTGACTACTACAAACTCGGGTTCTGGTACGACTCTCAACAGTTTGAAGGCATGTCTCGTGAGCAGTTTTGCGAAGCGATGAAAGCAGAAGGAATCCCCATCGACGTGGGGTTTCCCGCTCTGCACCGAATTCACTCCAAGCGGCGTTTTCAATGTGTCGAGGAATTGCCTGTCGCCGATCGAGCGCACGAGCAAATCGTGGTTTTGCACCATCCGTTCCTATTGGGAGCAGCTCCCGCAGCCCAGCAGTTTTTCCTCGCACTTGACAAGTTGACGCGACACGCGAGGATACTGTCTCAACCCTGATCAGGGTTTTCTTCATCTCAAGTTTGCAGCGATTCGCACGAGCGAACGTGGCATTTATCGAACCAAAACGAGTGCGTGAAGACCATGTCAATGGCCTCAATCTGTGTGCTCGTCTGTCTATCTCTTGCTTAACAGCAACTGGCTTAAGAGAGTTTCGCGCGTCATGGATTACAATCAGTTTTTTGAAGAAGCACTTCCGTACTCACAATTTCTTGAGCGGTACGCAACTCCCGATCAGAACCATCGCTGGAGTGAGTTTCGGAAGTCCGTCGAACTCACAGCTGCACAAACCGACTTGCTGAAGTCATTCACTCGCGAGATGAAAGTCCTCGTGATGGCAGGGGCCTGGTGCGGGGACTGCGTCAATCAGTGTCCGATTTTCGATCGCTTCACAGAAGTGAATCCCAAGATTCGTGTCCACTTTGCTGACCGTGACGACACCCCCGATCTCAGTGAAAATCTAAAAACCTGTGGCGGAGCCCGCGTCCCTGCGGTCGTCTTTCTCAGTGAAGATGGACACTTCTGCGGTCGAGCCGGCGATCGGACTTTGTCCAAGTATCGATCGGTCGTAGCTTCTCAGTCAGGTGCAGCTTGCCCCACTGGAATTGTCTCGACCGATGGACTGACAGCCGCAGTTGTGCAGGACTGGTTGGACGAATTTGAACGCATTCAATGGATGCTTCGCACATCAACACGTCTGCGAAATCTCCACGGAGATTGATTGGCTTTGGTCGGGAATTTGCTGGAAGCATTCTCTTCCCGAAGACTGCTTGCAAATTAAGTTGGCGATGGTGGGCTCGTCGTCGCTGTCGACTCCGACGACTTTGGAAGCGGCAGCACGATTTCCCGGTAGCTCGTTTTTACGTGTCTGAATCCGATCGACCGGTAGAGTTCAACTGCCGGTCGATTCTCAGCGGAAACATCCAGATAGACTCGCTGCATCCCGACCGATCGGAAGCAGTGCAAGTTCTTCAAGACGAGTGCCCGGCCGAGTCCGAAACCTCGGTGTTCGGGAATGATCCCGATATTCTGAATCGCACCCAATGTGCTGCTTTGGGTCAGCCCTTGAATCGTTCCACAAGGGAATTCCGGGCGAAAGTCATTCTGTGCCGCCCGAATCAACCAGGTTGATTGTGGAAGAAATGCCTGATGATTCGCGATCGACCGCATCAAGTCACGACAACCAGCTGCGGTTCTCAGGGCTGGAAAGATTTGACTGTCCAGCTCATTGTGGAAGCTGAGAAACTTCGCCAGGGCATGCTCATGCAGTAGAGAGGGATGCCACTCTGACCACATGTATCCTTCGGGCAAATCAGGCCGCGGCAAAGTGACATCCAGAAAATCGATTTCCATTCGAAATCGTTTCAGGTATCGCGGTTGTAAGGATGTCACTGTGCTCATGATTCTGGAGAGCATTCGGCGATCAGGATTTCGCAACCTCGCACAATCAACAACCTCAAACGGTTGAAGCTGATCAGGCGAGAAAGCTGGGTCGAGCAACTTCTCTAAGTGTAATCTGGAGCCTTCCGGAGTCAAAATGTGTTCGCTGCAGACGGGGCACTTCTTTCGAATCCATAACCACGTTGCAGGTTGACTGTCAGACCTGCCTCAGGCTGCAGTTGCTGATTGTTCGATAGAACCGATTCCGCTTAGACGGAATCAGCAGTCTGATGGTGGTAAGTCCGACACTTACTCATGATTGGATATGCATCGATTTTGAATTGAACGATTCATGGAAACTTTCCGGAATTTGGAATTGCGAAGTCAAGAGAATGACAAGAAGGTGTTAAGCATTGGGATTGAGTTTCAATAAGCGATCGACCTAAACTCAGCCACTCCCTGAAGATCGAACTTGCCAACGAGATTGCCCATGAAATTCCCTGCCAGGCTGATCGCACAATCGGTTCTGATTGTGCTGGTCATTTGCCCCGTGTTGTTTTCTCAAGAAGGGCCGCAGATCGAGGCCGAGACTGAATCTCCCCCGTTGCCTTCGGTCGCTCCGATTGTCGACGATCCCCCGCCTCCGACCGGTTTCGAACGAGTTGACTCGATCTTCAAGGATGCAGTCACAGCAATCGAAACAGTGCTGTTCTACCGGCTGGGGAAGACGGAAAAAGAATACCTCGTTTTTGAAGACGATGCGGTGTACTGGCGAGTTCGGGGAACCGACACACCTTTCCGTCCGCTTTCAGAAGACAATGGGTTTGATGCGAGTGAACTCGATGCTTCGCAGGTCGAGATTCTTGCTGCTCAGGGGAAATTGATCGCGGGTGACGTGATCGATGGCGAAGAAAAATACTACCGATACGGTCTGATGAATGGGGAACCGGTCGAGTACGTGACGGTCAAGCTCGATGGACCGGAGGGCAAATTCAAATACGGAAGTCGTTTTCGGTTCGACCCGACGATCGATGCCTATCGAATCGTGATGAAGAAGCGGAACCTTCCCGGGGAGCAAACGATCTCGCCGACCGAAGCGGAAGACTGGAACGCTCTCGGCTTTCTGAAACAGAATCCCGAACCGTTCTCGTCCGGCAAGCCCTACTTATTCAAAGAGTCGGTCGGAGGGATTCCGATTGTCGTGGCTTGGCTGGCTGCAGGGGCAGTCTTCTTCACGCTCTACATGAGAGGTTTCAACGTTTGGGGATTTCGACACGCCGTCGATATCGTTCGCGGCAAATACGATAACCCGGAAGAAGATGGAGAGGTGACTCACTTCCAGGCGCTGGCGTCTGCGCTCTCAGCAACGATCGGGCTCGGAAATATCGCCGGGGTGACCATTGCGATGACACTCGGCGGACCGGGTGCTTTCTTCTGGATGTTGCTCTGTGGAATCTTCGGAATGTGTACCAAGTTCACCGAGTGTACTTTGGGGCAAAAGTACCGAAGCGTGAAACCGGACGGAACTGTCCTCGGTGGTCCGATGCGTTATCTGCAGGTCGGACTTCAGGAAAAGGGAATGGGGCTTCTCGGAACCGTTCTCGCATTTGTCTTCACAGTGATGTGTATCCTTGCCAGTTTTGGTGGAGGAAACATGCTTCAGGCGAATCAGTCCGGCAGTGCGATGCTGCAAATGTTTCAACAGAATGATTTGCAGCAGCTCTCTGTGCTGAACGATCAAATCAAAGCTGCCGCTGTTGCTGGGGAAGAAGGCGAGATGAAATCGCTTCAAGCCCGCAAGCAGGATTTGCAGAATCAACTGGCGGCGTTTGAGCAACAATTTAAAGTCGTCTTTGGGCTCGTCTTGGCGTTCTTCGTGGCAGCTGTGATTCTCGGAGGCATCAAGCGAATCGCCGCAGCTGCATCGAAGATTGTGCCCACGATGTGCATCATTTATTCGGCCGCTTGTCTGTACATCATTGTGATGCACCTTGACCGCGTTCCCGAGTTGGTTGCCTCGATTTTCACCGAAGCATTTACAGGTGCAGCGATGGGTGGCGGAATCATTGGAGTGCTGGTCGTGGGTGTCCAACGAGCAGCGTTCAGTAACGAAGCTGGAGCAGGCAGCGCAGCTATCGCTCACAGCGCAGCGAAGACTGAAGAACCAGTTCGAGAGGGCTGCGTCGCACTTTTGGGGCCGTTTATCGATACCGTCATCGTTTGTTCGATGACCGCTTTGGTGATTCTGATTACCGGAGCCTGGGACAACAACGACTGGATTGTCGAGCAAGGTCTGGAAGGTGCTGCGTTAACATCCCGAGCATTCAAAGAGGAGATCTCATGGTTTCCGATGGTCTTGAGTATCGCTGTCACACTCTTCGCTTACTCGACGATCATTTCGTGGAGTTACTACGGTGAGAAAGCGTGGGAAACAATCTTCGGAGCCCGAAGCACAATCATCTACAAGTGCCTGGCGGTCATCTGTGTTTTTATCGGGACCATCGTCAATTTGGGAAGCGTGCTCGATTTCTCTGACATGATGATCCTCGGTATGGCGTTCCCGAACATTCTCGGTGTGGTGCTGCTGTCGCCTTCAGTGCGAAGTGATCTACTCAAATACTGGAAACGTTATCAAGCTGGTGACTTCAAAACGTATCGCTGACCAGTTCCAATGAGTGAATAGTAATTTGTCGCACGCAGTTACATGGACGATCGATTTATGTCTCAGCTCAAGTACGATGTGATCGTTGTTCCTGTCGATTTCTCGGAAGAATCGCAGAACGCACTTCAGACAGCACTTTCCCTCGCGGGAGATGTTTCCAAACTCCGCGTGATTCATGTGCTTCCCCCACTGGAAGCCATCTCGCCAGCCGTTGTCTGGGGAGACTTGTCGGACGACCATCGAATCGAAACGGTTAAGAAATTTGCCGAGAAGTTCCTGCAGACTCACGGAGCAACAGGTGCGTCGCTGGATGTTCGTGTCGGCGGTCCGGCGAATGAAATCACTGAGTTCGCCACGGAGGTCAAAGCTGATCTGATTGTCGTCTCGTCTCATGGATATCACGGGATGAAGCGATTTCTGCTCGGATCGGTTGCGGAGTCAGTCATTCGACATGCCGATTGTGCAGTGCTCGTTCTGCGTCGTCAGGATGCTGAATAAGATTCGCTGCATTCCCAGATCTGTCGAAAAAGAGTCGGAATGCTGATCGACGAGCACAAATTTTTAGAGGTCATCTCCGGTCGGGAATCCGGAGTCGCACCCTCGTTGTTGCGCGGTCTGCTCGTTCTACTGGAACCGTTTTACTTGGCAGGAGCACAGTCGAAAAACTTTCTCTTCGACGCCGGGCTGAAGAAGCCTCAACGGGTTCCGAGTCGAGTCATTTCGATCGGGAACGTCACGACCGGAGGGACGGGAAAGACGCCCACAGTCGCGTGGGTATGCAATTTCTTCGAGCGTCATCATCTTCGTCCCGGAATTGTCAGCCGCGGATATCGAAGCCTTGACGGTGAAGGAAACGATGAGCAGCGTTTGCTCCAGAAGTTGTGTCCCAATGTGCCCCACCTGCAGAACCGTGATCGAATTGAAGCTGCTCGACAGTTGATCGAGTCACACCACCCAGACGTCATCATTCTTGATGATGGTTTTCAACATCGCCGATTGCATCGTGAACTTGATGTCGTCTTGATCGACTGCCTCAACCCATGGGGCTACGGACACGTTCTCCCGCGTGGACTCTTGCGGGAGTCGGCCAAGGGTTTATCACGAGCAGGCATTGTGCTCCTGACACGGGCGGATCAGGTGACCGATGCTCAGCGAGAATCGATCCACAAGCAGGTTCGTAGATACACCGACTGTCCGGTCGTATCGAGTCGATTTGTCCCGACTGGATTGCGAAATTCTTCTGGGGAGAGTCTCAGCTTCTCCGAGCTGCAAGAACGAAAAGTGTTCGCGTTTTCGGCGATCGGCCATCCGGAAGCCTTTCGAAGAACGCTGTCCAGCGTCGGTTTTGATGTCGCTGATGATCGTTTCCTTCAGTTCCCGGATCATCATCATTATACGGAAGAAGACTTCGCAACAATTCGCGAAGCAGCGCGCTCAACCAGTTCAGCTTCTCTGATCACGACAGCCAAGGATCTTGTGAAGATTAATGACGATCGAATCGGAGATCTTTCGGTTTGGGCGATCGAGATTTCACTTGAGATTCTCGACTTTCAAACAGTATGGGAAGAGACTCTGCTGGACGCTGTAAGTGACAAGCGTCCTCCCGAGTCGTAAAGCACTCATGCATTCGCTTGTACCTGTGTGAACGAAGTAACTAAACGGTTTGGAACTGTTGATGAAGTGGAATCATTCAATCAACTGGAAATTCGATTGATCCAAAATGTTGTACGAGTGCGGAGAGTTCTTGAGGCATATTCAGTTGTGAATCGGTCGCATTCAAATCATTCCTTTGTCGTTGCCAGAAATCCATGATTCTCTCAAACGTTGCAATTCAGAAATGTCTCGATGAGGGGAGTCTGGTGATCGAACCGGAACCGTCTCCTCGTCGACCGACTCCGGGGCAGACTTGCCCATATCAAACCTCGTCAGTTGATTTGCTCTTAGGTGAAGAGATTGCTTTCTTTCGAGACGAGCAGCAGGCAGTCATCGACCTGCGGAACGGCGATTTTTTGTCACGCGTCGGCTCTCAGTTCGAAACGACACTTCTCAAAGACGACGAACCGTTCATTCTGAAGCCCGGACGACTCGTACTGGGACGGACGTTCGAACGCGTCGAACTCCCAATTCATGAAGAAAAAACGTGTCTGGCAGCCCGCGTTGAGGGACGCAGCTCGCACGCACGCTGCGGGTTGCTGGTTCATTTTACCGCCCCGACGATTCATGCTGGCTTTGCGGGATCGATCACTCTCGAACTGATCAATCTTGGCCCTTACAGCTTGGCCCTCTATCCGAAGACCCCCATCTGTCAATTGATTGTCGAAACAGTCGAAGGAGTTCCGTTTCGCAATGACAGTCAGTTCCAGAAGCAGACGCGTCCCGGCGGACTCACTTGAATTGAGAACGTGAAATTCACTCCAGATTTGTGTCGTGCGAGCTTCTTCGATCGGGCAAATGAAACAGGCCGCTGACAAGAGTTGCCAGCGGCCTGTTGAAGAAATCTATTTCGATCTCTCGATCGCATTCTCTCAGCGATTCACGCAAGAAAACGCAGCATTCAGTGAATCCAACGAACTTGCGCGAACGTCGAGAGTCATGAAAATTCTTTAGCTACCAGGAGCAGCGAAGACGTCTGTCACACCTGGGACTGGAACCGGGTATCGGCCTTCAGCGTCTGGAACTGTTGGCGGTGCAACGTCCCATCCGAGGTCAGCGAGAGCTGGCACGATCTGTGGACCTTCGTTGAGGGCTTTCTCCATGGTGATTTCGTCACCTGAGTAAGTAACCATTCGTCCGAGGATGGCAGTCATAGTGCTCATCGCTCCGTATTCCGCTTCGCTGTAGGATTCGCCGTTGCGAATTGCTGCGAAGAGATCGTCGTGCTCAACTTGGTACGGATTCGGGTTTTCACCTTTGAATCGCTCCGAGTTTCCGTCAAACCAGTCAATGCTGCAGTTGCGTGGTTTGCTTCCGTTCAGATTGACGATTCCCTTAGTCCCGTGGATATGCTCACTGACGCTATTCCACACGTTGCGGATATGGCGGCATTCGCTGAACATGACCGAACCGTCGTCGTACGTGTACTGAACAGCGAAGTGATCGAAGATTTCGCCGTACTTAGGGTCGGTTCGGACTTCACGACCACCCATTCCGATCGCGGAAACAGGGTACTTCTGCATGACCCAGTTTCCGATGTCGATGTTGTGAATGTGTTGTTCGTTGATGTGATCACCGCAAAGCCAGTTGTAGTAGTACCAGTTGCGCATCTGGTATTCCATTTCTGACTTCACTTCTTCACGTGAACGTCGCGGATCCCAAACTCCTCCACCGTTCCAGTAGACCCGCATGGCACGGACGTCGCCGACAGCACCGTCGTGAATTCGGTTGATGAAGTCGCGGTAGACAGTCTGGTGATGCCGTTGCAGACCAACACCAACTTTGAGGTCTTTCTCTTTGGCGATTTTGGCAGCTTCCAGAACCTGTCGGACACCAGCTGCGTCGGTCGCAACGGGTTTCTCCATGAACACATGAAGTCCTTTGTTGACAGCGTATTCGAACATCATCGGTCGGAATCCGGGAGGAGTCGCCAGAATGACGACATCGATTCCGCTGTCCATCACTTTCTTGAACGAGTCGAAACCGACGAACTTGTTTTCTTCCGGAACTTCGATGATCGCTGTTTCGTCTTTGGCGACGGATCGTTCGATGTTGTCGAGAGCACCGTCTAACTGATCCCGAAACGCATCGCCCATCGCGACGAGTTTGACATTTCCTGGTGATTGAAGTGCTTGTGCGGCAGCTCCTTTTCCGCGTCCACCACATCCGACCAGACCGATTTTGACGACGTCATCGCCACTCGCGAACGCTTTGGCGGAAACACTGCTGAGAACTCCCGTTCCCAGTGCGGCCGCAGCGGAAGTCGTTTTAAGAAAGTCTCTTCGAGTTGGTTCAGTCATGAATACTCCACATCTCGTTTAAGAATATCTGAATAGGTGCAAAGGAGCCGATTCAGTCGCTCGTGCTCTGTGCGCACACCGACAGATACAGGACTCCTTGAAATCCGAGATTCTATGATTGCAGAAACGCTGCGAAAATACAGCCATCAGCGGATATTGACCCGTTGATGTTGACCGGAAACCGTTGCGAATTGCGATCGGAAATCGGCTTCAGAACGATGTTTCCTGACCTGATTTGCAACCCTGACAAAATCGGAAGGAAAACCGATACGAGCACCTGACGTGGGGGCATCGCCCTTGCAAATAGGAACGAAGCGCACGAGCACTCGCTGCATTCGTGGGGACGAATGCGTCCAGTCGATGAACAACAAATGATCCAGGCAAGCTAGGACAAAATCGATTCGACTTCTGCGTTCGACAGAAAATTCATCACCAACGGCTGAGAGAGGTCTTCCTGGCTCTGTTGCCAGGTCGCGAACAGGCCGCGGCTGGTCGCCAAGACATCAACGTATCGGCTGCAACCGGTTCCGTAGGGGCTGATGAAACTCGGGAAGTAGCGCGACAATCGATGAATTTGCGAGAGATCACCATCGCTGAAGAATGCCAGACCGCCCAATTCTTCGCAGGAGTAACCGCGTGGCCTGACGACCGCTTCTTTGTGCTGATCGAGGTCGCGCACGCATTCGCCGCCATCGTAAAAGACGAGTGTCGCATCGATCTCTTCGAACGCCCCGACCATTGGAACGTCGAGGAGAGCGGTTCCGCGCGTCATGGCAACGTCCCACGACATGCCTCTGGCAAAGAAGTCCGAAACGACGGTCCCGTCATTTTCAACGAATGCTGTGTTCGAACTCGCCCAGTTGAACGGATGAGTGCAACAGAACACGGTCGATTCTGATTGCGGATTCGAGTAGACGAACGGATCTTTTACGTGCAACCAGTTCGGTTCTTCGCTCGACAGAAACGGAGTCACGGGCGCCTTCTTGAGATTCTCGACCGAGTCAGCTTTGAGTGAATCGATCGTCCAGACCCCCGTCCCCGGTTTTAGAAAGCCTTCAACTTCTTTCGGGTAGCCAATGTTGTCTTTCTCAGTGGAGACCAGAAGTTCCACTCCCTGATCGGTCCATCTCAGAGCACTCCCTTCAATCGAAAGAACAGGAGTTTTGCCGACGTTCAGGTCGGCCTTGGACCATTTCAGAACCTTCTCGAACGAGTCGCCCTGGTCAGATGATTGAAAGATCGCGAGTTCCAGCCCGCGTTCCCCTGCACCGATTCCGGTGCGTGAGTCTCCATAGTTGCGGTACCGACCGACAACGTACAGCTCTCCTTCGGGGGACTCGATCATGTTTCCGCCACCGAACCAGAAACCTGTCGACTGATCTTGGGCGGGGACAATCACTCGAGCCCGCTTTTGATCGATCAATGCGTTGGCGAGGTTGCTCAGTTTCTCTTGAAGTGGGAGCGGCAGCGTCATGTCAGATTTCCTTTACGGATTCAGTTGAGTCAGTCGTTGAGAGTGAAGGAGCCGAGTCGATCGGCCGTTCAGTTGTGTCTAGAGCGTCCTCGGTTTCGGCTGTCCGATTGCGTAGAAACTGGGCGAGCAGTGTTCCGGTCGTCATGCATCCAAAGGCAAACAGCCCACATGGAAGAGCAACGCGAGGATTATCGGGAAAGAGCCCTTTCGCCAGGCTCGCTCCGACACCCGCATTCTGCATCCCGATCTCCAGCATCAACGCCCGTCGCATTCCGGAATCGAGTCGAAGTAATCGCCCCCCGAGTTGCCCAGCGAGATAGCCACCAACGTTGATCAGCAGCAGACCCGCGATCAGTATAACGGGAAACTCTTGAATCGCCTGCCTGTTGGCTGCCACGACGATCGCAATGACCCAGAGAATACTAATGTTCGCGACGTGCCCGGAAATACGGTCAGCAATCTGTTTGAGAATTGAGAGTCTCTGGCTGAACAGTCCCAGCAGGACCGGAATCACAACTTGTAGAATCAGTGAGACGGCTGATTTGGTCAGAAACTCTGCATCCGCTTGCGCACCCAGCGTGAGGCGAAGAGCAATCGGGACAATGAGTGGAGAGAGAAGCGTGGCTGAAGTCGTCAGTCCGACAGAGTAGCTCACATTTCCTCGTGCGACCATCGTCAAGACATTCGAAGCCATCGCGCCCGGCACGCATCCGACCATGATCGTCCCCACGCGGAGGTCTCCGGTCATTCCGAATGTTGTTGCGACCGCCCATGCCAGAAATGGCATGGAGATGTATTGAACAGCTGTTCCTCCCACAATGAGAGGCCACCGGTTCAGAACGTTGCGAACTTCCTCAGTTGGTAACAGCGTTCCCACACAAAACATCACGGCTGCGACGATCCAGCCGATGTGCGACGCGCTGGCAAGAAACGGATCGAAAGCTGTCGCACCAAACAGGTTCGGCCAGAAGCCTGCCAGCATGGAACTGAGTGTGAGCCAGAGAAGAAGGTGTTTTTGCAGCATCGCTGAATTTCGCGGTCAAAACGGAATTCGGCAGAGTAAGCAACGCAGACAGGCAGGTCCAGCATCCCCCGGTCAATTCGATGGCAGGGTCGACTCAAATAAAACACCACCTCGGAGAAAACTCCGAGGTGGTGAGAGAGACGTTTCAATTGTCGCCGACCAAACTTAGTTGCTCGACAGATTCAGTTGAAGTGGTAGAGTGTTGATTGAAGGAGTCGTCGAGGGGACCGTTTGGAGGTTCACTTGTGGACTTCCGTTTCGGCAAGATGCTGCTTGCTGTGCCATTTGGAATGGGATTCCTTGGCTGATTTGAGCCAGGGCTGCATTGATGTCCGAGTCTCGATTTGTTCCGGCAGTTCCGGTTGAAGTCGATTCTGGAACGTAAACGTCAGGGGTGACACCGGCTCCAGCCATTTCGCGTCCTTTTGGGGAGTAGAATTTAGCTGTTGTCAATTTCAACTGAGCAGAAACCGTTTCCAGTGGGAAGTGAGTCTGAACAGTTCCTTTTCCGTACGATTGTCGTCCGACGATCACACCGCGACCGTTTTCCTGAATCGCTGCGGCAAAGATTTCGCTGGCACTTGCTGAGTTTTTGTCGACGAGGACCACAACAGGTGTGTTCCAGGTCTGTTGGTAAGTGGCTTGCTCCTGGCTGTTGTCAGAAACATTTCGGCCTTTTGTTGAAACGATTGTTCCACAAGGAACGAACAGGTTGGAAACTTCAATCGCCTGATCCAACAATCCGCCTGGATTTCCTCGCAGGTCCATGACCAGCGATTTCATGCCTTGATTGTGAAGCGACCAAAGGGCTGCTTCGAGATCTTTTCGGGAGGATGCTGAAAACTGTTTCAGGCGAACGTAGCCGACTTTGTTTTGCGTATCGATCATCTTTGTGCCTGTCACACTGCTCACGTAGATTGAGCGACGAGTGACGTTTCCGCGGTACAGCTGTCCGTTACGGTCAATGTCCAGGGTGATCACAGTTCCGATTGATCCGCCGAGTTTTCCAGCGACAGCATTCAGGTCGAGACCATTTGTCGACTGACGATTAACAGCGACGATGATGTCTCCTTCTTGAAGTCCGAGTTCGCTGGCTGGGCTGTTGTCAACGACTCCCACCAGAATCGCTCCTCGTGGATGAGTTTCGAGTTCCACACCAATTCCCACGATGTTCTCTTCGAGGCTCACGGTTCGAATTGGATCGGTCGTGGCTCCCGGAGCGTAGGCACTGGCTAAAGGCATGAAGGCTGAGTACTGATCGAGTGAGTCGATCGTTCCGTTGATGAACTCCAGGGCAACTGCTTCACGGCGAATTCCGAGTTGGCGATTCACGAGTTCGGCAGTCCACTGCATCACCCCGACAGCTTCGGTTGCGGATCGGGCAGGCTGGCTGCGGGTGATCTGCAACAGTTCCGATTGAGTCTGGCGAATGGTGTTCTGGTTGGCAGATGCTCCAGTGGCTCGCAGGAATGTTGGATTGCTCAAGGCAGCGACGAGGTACTCGACCGATGAAGCGACTCGAACTTCGTATGACACTGGATTTACGTGTCGAGCATCAATCATTCGAGAGACTTCGTGGTACAAGCTGGTCAACTGCTGCATCGAGGCATTGGAAAGGAATCCAAGCATCTTCGGGTCTGAGAAACGCGAAGTAATCTCAGTTTGCTTTTGGTCTGGTGTTTGAGGAGTGGATGGATTCTGGGTTGGAATGTTGATCGGTGACGAAGGGGCACCGGTTCCCGGAACAATGTATTGAGGTTGTGACGGGAACTGTGGTTGGACAGGATTTGAGTATCCTGGAGTGGTCGGTGTGTAAGACGGGAGAGTCGGTGACGACTGTCCCCGTCCCGGCACCACCGCCGTTCTGATCGGGGCGACGTCCTCACGGGCGAGCGGCATTCCGCGATCGTCATGAGAGATGTCGAAGCGACTTTCAGTACGAGCAACGCTGTTCAGCTCATTTGTGTGTGAGAAGAAGGTTGGTCGGCTTTTCTCGACGTGCTGAATCGCCATCTCAGAGTGGGCGAATCCACCACCGAGGAGAACGAGAAAAGCAAGAGTTGCGACGAAAGTGCTGGTCAGGTTGTTTTTGATTGAGTGGCTCATAGTGAACACGTTCCTTGGTTCAAGAGTTGGAAGGATTCGAAGACTTTGAAGGCGGGTCAAACTTTGATGGTCGAGTCAGTTGAGGTCACATTTGTGTTTCGAAGGGTCGTGTCGAGCTCCCCTCGCAAAACTCGGACATGAGCAGGAGCATCGATTCCGATCTTCACTTTGCCTCGTCCTGTTGATATCACTTTGATGACGATGTCGTCGCCGATTTGAATCGTTTCATTCTTTTTGCGTGTGAGAACGAGCATTTTTTCATCCTTTTCCTTGGAAATAATGTCAAGTTTCGTCTCTTGATGACCTGCGATTGGTCTTGACTTCCATCGTGGCCAGTTGAAAGAAACCTAATGCACGGGGCGTGCCAAACTCCCTGGTTGAGTTTTCTATTGTGTCGTAACGTCTTTGTTTTCAATTGGTTCAAAAGAGTTTGTGTGGTCTTGGAGAATTGGGGTTGACTCAATCCAGAAGAATTGTTTGTAAGGAATGCATCGCCGAGTGAAGCAAACTGACGACCTTACAACCGGACGTGTGTCACTTTGTTGACAATCTGCAAGTCCTGCCGGTGGGAAGCTCTGCGGGTTGTGTCGAATTATGGACACTTTCGCGAGATGTCACCGGAACGTCCACGTCAAATGAGAGTTTCCGGTTCAGCGAATGTTGACATTTGACCAGCCCTTTCAAGAGAGTGTCTCGGGCCAAATATTCAGAGACAAAGCCGGGACAGAGATCGGCACAGAATGAAAAGGGATCATGGCGATGGGGGAGTCTACCGAATGGCGAGTTGGTCTCGGGCACGATACCCATCGACTGGAAGCAGGACGTCGACTTGTTATTGGAGGCGTCGACATCGACCATCACTTGGGAGCGGTCGCGCACAGCGATGGTGACGTCTTACTTCATGCCCTGACGGACGCAATTCTCGGTGCGCTGGGCTGGGGAGATATCGGTGAGTGGTTTCCCGACACAGCTGCTGAGCACGAGGGAGCCGATTCCGCCGAGTTGCTATCGAAAGTGCTCACTCGAGCGTTCGCAGCTGGCTGGCAAGTTAACAACGTTGACGGAATTGTCTTCGCGCAGAAGCCAAAGCTGTCCCCCTATAAACAGCAGATCGCCAACCGCGTCGCGGAACTGCTTCAAATCCCTGCGGACCGAGTGAACGTCAAAGCGAAGACAGGCGAGAAAGTCGGACCAGTCGGTCGCGAAGAAGCCCTCTGCGCCGAAGTGGTCATCATGCTCGTGAAGAAGCCTGAGGGCGAGTAACTCCCGCAATGTTTCGTCATCACGAATGACAGGGACGATGTTTCATTTAGTTGGGAGGAGTTTTTCCCATGAGATGTTCAACGAAGAAGTCGATGCGTCTTCGTTTCATGTAAGGGATTTCGCCGACTCCGTGACCGTGGCCCGGCACGACAAGCATGTCGAATTTCTTGTTCGCTTTGATGAGAGCATTCACGACCTGCATCGTTGAGGCGGGGTCGACGTTCGTGTCTTTCTCTCCGACAGTCAGAAAGAGCTTGCCTTGCAACTTGTCCGCATTCGTGACATTTGACTGTTCTTCGTAATGCGGGCCGATGGGCCAGCCCATCCACAGTTCGTTCCACCAGATTTTGTCCATACGGTTGTCGTGACACCCACAGTCTGAGACAGCAACGCTGTAGAAGTCGCCATGTGCGAGCAGTGCGCGTGTTGAACTTTGTCCGCCTGCGGAGCCACCGTAAATTCCGACTCCAGGCGAGAGGTCGAATTCCGGATAGGTCTCGGCAGCTTTCTTGATCCACTTAATCCTGTCGGGAAATCCGGAGTCGCCGAGGTTCTGCCAACAGATGTCGTGAAATGCTTTTGAACGGTTCGAAGTCCCCATCCCGTCAATCTGGACAACGATGAAACCGATCTCCGCGACTTCCTGAGCAGAGTGAAATTCCTGAAATCTCTTCGGGACGAAAGATCCATGAGGCCCCGCATAGATCTTTTCGATCACGGGATACTTCATACCAGCTTGAAAGTTCGTAGGTCGGAAGATGATACCGTAGATCTGAGTTTGATCGTCTCGACCGTTTGTGACGAATCGTTCCGGAGCGATCCAGCCAGCATCGTTGAGTTCCGAGGCATCGGCCTGTTCAAGCTGGCAGATCAGCTGTCCGGTTTGTGCATCGCGTAGTTCTGTCTGTGGCGGCAAGTCGACGCGTGACCACTGGTCGATGAGATACCGTTCATTCGGGGAAAGCTGAACCGAGTGAGTTCCGTCACCTTCGGTTAACACCGTGAAGTCACTTCCGTCAAAGTTCACGCGTGCAAAGTGAGTGTAGTAAGGATCTTGTTCATGATTGACTCCTGAACATTCAAACCAAACGACTCTGTCTTGAGGATCGACTCGCACAACTTTCCTGACAACCCAGTCGCCAGAAGTGATCTGGTTTTTGACCTCTCCGTTGGCAATGTCGTACAGGTAAAGGTGATTCCATCCATCACGCTCCGACATCCAGATCAACTCGTTGGACTCAGGAAGTATTTCGATGAACTGCTTGTAGGCGTAGTCGATGAAGGTGTCGCTTTGTTCGTCGACGATCGTGCGTGCTTTCCCTGTTTCCGCATCGACAGAGATGACTCGCAAGACCTGATGGCCGCGCTGGTTGTAGACGAACAGAAACTGACTCGAATCCGGAAGCCAGTGAATTCGCGGAATCGACATCCAGGGGTTCGAAAACAGCTCATCGTCGATTTCAGTAATCGACCGAGTGTCGAGATGAAACAGGACCGGGAAGTGCTGCGGAATGTCGTCGCCTGGCTTGAGATATTGATGGCTGTGAGTTTTGGGTTGCAGCTGGTCTGTCGGTGAGGACTCAACGTAATGGACGAGATGAGATTGTCCATCAGTGCGGCGAAATCCGACGAGCTTTTTCAAATCTGGTGACCACGCTGCTCCAGAATCCGTAAACTTCGACTCTGAAGAACCAGCTCCGCGAAGAATTTCGCGGGAGTCTTCTTCGTCCCCTTCGAGTACGATTAAGTCTCCTTCGTCGACTTGAACGCGAAACTTGCCGTCCGGCGATCGAGTTCGACCTCGAGATCGACGTCCTCGCTCTCTTTGACTCTCGGAATTGTCTCGATCCGCTTCCGGCGTCGATCCTTGGTTGATTTCTTCGTCTTCTTCGAGAATCTCAACCGTTCCGTCAACCAAGTTGGACCGGACACGCAGTTCTTCGATCGAGATGGTGAGTTCAGTGCTGTCGTTGTTCCATTCGATGGACTCAACGTCCAAGCGGTCGGCGTCAAAGCTCTTGCCAGTTTTCTCGGAAAGTTGCTTGGCGAGTGCTTCGTGATTGAAAGCTGGCTGACGAGTTCCCGATGTCGCGTTGACGACGATGTATTGATACTGGTTCTTGCCAGTCTGAACGCGATACCAGAAGTCATTTCCCGATTCGCTCCAGTGGGGGTCAACGCGGTCTCGGTAGACTGTTCCCGTCCACTTCTTTCGAAGCGATTCGGAGCGAGCGTAGTCATCAGCGGTTCCCTGGGCCGACGTGGTTGATTCACAGAAGACGTGGCTACTGAGTGCGAATGCAAGAAGCGAGTAGGTAGCAATTCTGGAGAGCGAAGGTTGCATTCGAGAGTTTCCTTCCGTGATGAAGTGGACCGCGATCAAGCTGAAAGACTGTCCTGGTCGCTGGGGAGACTTTCAGGGGTGATGGACTCTTTTCGTGACCCCAGCCGTTCCAACATCAGGACTCCGATCGCAGAAATGACAGCAACCGCGATCGTGAGAACCAGTTGACCGTCCAGCGGAACGTCGGTCAGTGGAATCGGTTCGAAGTGTTTGTGTTTGAATTCATGGATGTCAGGAGTCGTGTCGATCTGAAACGGCCAGATTTTGTAGAGTGAGCCGATCATGAACCCGCAAAGCACCGACATCGTTTGTGCTGTTCGGTGAGCGAGTAACCATCGCAGGAGTTTTGAAAAAGAAATCAGTCCGATGAGGCAACCGGACGCGAAGACGATGACTGTCATGACTGACGAAACGGAAAGCTTGAGTTTGAGAACTTCTTTGATGATCCCGGTGATCTCGTGATACTTCCCGAGCACGAGTAGGATAAAGGCTCCGCTGATTCCGGGGAGGATCATCGCGCAGATGGCAATCGCTCCACAGAGAAAGACGTACCAGAGTGTGTCTGGAGGAGTTTTGAGTCCGGGCAGCGAGACGATTCCATATGCAATGACCACTCCTCCCGCGAGCAAAGCGAGATTGCCGGCCGTCGGCTTTCCGATCAGTCGAAACACGAGATAACAACTCGCGCTGATCATCCCGAAGAAGGCAGCAAAAGTCAGTTGTCGATGATCTTCCAGCAACGTGTGCATCACACTTCCGAGAGCGATCACACCGGAGAGAATTCCGATTCCCAATGGAATCAACAGCCTCAGATCAATTCGTTCCGCCGCGTCTCGAACTCTTCGCTGAGCGACGAGCCTGACGAGCTTCGCATCGACATGACTGATCGCAGTGACGAGTCTCTCATAGATGCCCAGAATGAGAGCGACGGTCCCACCCGAGACGCCCGGGATGATGTCGGCACCGCCCATCAACAGCCCGCGTCCTAGATTGGCAAAGTCAGCCTGAGAAGGAATGGGTTCACGAGTATTTCGGTCGGGCTGGTCAGTCATGGAATTCAGTGATTTACGCTTATTGATGTGATCGTTTGTCCCCAGTAGGGGTGGTCAGCGTAGCCTACCGTCATTCTGGCGAACAAGTGATGAACATTTCTTGAACTGACGTGAACTTCGCACGGAAGTGAGGTGTCCAAATCACTGAACTGGTACAAATCCCCCTGTCCGTAGACGACAACTGTGGTACTATGACAACTCTTCAAGCCGCCCTCCAAGCTGCACCCTGCAGATAGAGACTCTACCCGATGACAGATCCACACGCCCAGACACCGGAACACGGTGACCGTTCTGCGCAGGGGATCTACACCAAACGCTTCTGGATTGCGTTCGCTGCCAACGTCATGATGGTGACCGCCAATACCATGACGTTTCGCTTCGCGGAGTTCGTGAAGTTTCTCGGGGGGACAGAAGAAACAACGGGATTCATCGTCAGCGTCGGTTTGCTCGGCTCGTTGTTCTTTCGAGCATTACTCGGTCAGGCAATCGATACGTTCGGAATTCGCCGCATCTGGCTGATATGTGCGTCGATTAATATGACCGGCGGATTACTGATGATGACGTCATCGTCCATCGGAATTCAGCTTTACCTGGCGAGAATCATCTTCGTTGTCGGGTTGTCGGGGATGTTTGCGTCGTCGGTGTCATACATTCAAAGCCTCGCTCCCGTGGACCGACGAACTGAGATCATTGGAACCTTCGGGGCCAGCGGCTTCGTGGGGATGATTCTCGGAGCACAACTCGGCGATCTGGTCTTCCTGACGTTTCCCAACAACAGCCAGTTGTACTACGTGTTGTTCGGTCTTGTCTTCCTGTTCGGCTTCCTGCACACAGGTCTCGCATTCTGGTTGACGTCGAAAGATGTTCATCGTCGGCCGGAAGTCAGTCCGCCGATGCACAAACTTGTCGTCCGTTACTGGCCTTCCAGTGTTCTGGTCGTGACAGTCATGATGGGCATTGGCTTCGCCGTGACGATGACATTTCTCACGCGGTATTCAACTGAACTCGGACTGAGCGGCATTCGAACGTTTTTCACAGCCTATGCCATCACCGCGTTCACATTGAGAATTATTGCCCGTCAGTGGAGTCAGTCCGTGGGACGCCATCGCCTGATCGCGATGGGGTTGTGTTCGCATTCGCTGGGACACTTCCTGATGACGTTTGTGACGCAAGACTTTCACTTCATCATGCCGGCCATGTGTCTCGGTTTCGGCCATGCACTGCTCTTTCCGTGTGTCGTTTCCATGGGAGCGGGAGCATTCCCCGAACAGTACCGCGGAACCGGAACGACAGTCACGCTGGCAGCGATTGATTTAGGGACGATTCTCACTGCACCGTTTCTGGGCTGGATCATCGACCATTACGGTTTCCATCCGATGTTCTTTGTCGTCAGTGGAACACTCGGAGTCGTTGGAATCACTTATGGCCTGCTGACCTCCAAACTTGTCGATGCTGATGTCTTGATGCATCGCAAGAAGATGGAGAGAGAAGCTCAAGTCCGCCATGCTCACAGCGTCGCATGTGGCGACTCTCGACCATCCTTGAGTGCCGTCATTCAGAATGACCCAAAGACCAGCGAGGCGTGCCTCCGGCAGTAGTTGTGCCAGCTTCGATGTGTTCGCGGGGATGACGAGAATGAATTAGAGAGCGACTTCCGCGATTTCCGACTCCGGTGAAAACCGTGGCGGCAGCGCGAAAAAGTCATCCGAATTGATGACTTGATTCTCTGGTAGCAAAACACAGCTGAGGCTGCCTTCTCTGCCTCCCGTCGTGTCGATCAGAATGCGTTTCTTGGCAAAGATCACCTGCGGCACATGTGCATGGCCAGAAACGACTACCTGCAGGCATTCGCTTGGCGGGCTGTGAAACGGAAGTGTCTTGGAGCAGAGCCATTCCGGACGACGAAGCTGAAAGTCCCTCGAGCGAAGTGTCTCAAGCTGTGATTGCAGACCTTCTTCGGGATCAAGACCGGAGTGAACAAAGAGGTAATCGGGGTGTTCGACGATCCAGGGAGCGTGCATCAGGACTTGCAGGTGCGTCTCCGGTGTCATGAGTCGAAGTTCAGGAAGGTTCCCTGCTGCGACTCCGTAGCTGGCGAAGGTCTGTTCTGAACCGTAATGGTCGATCCACCTTTCGCCCCAATGGTTGGCTTCTGCTCCTTCGAACAGACCTAAAGAGCCAGCCATCGCAAGTTCATGATTCCCCGAGACGATTGTTGTCTTCGGGTGATCGCAGACCAACTCAATGAACAGTTCGATTGCACCGCACGGGTCAGGACCACGGTCGACGAGATCGCCAATGAAGACGATCCATCGTTCTTGATAATCGGGCATCTCACGCAACTGTTCGATGACCCGCAAGAGTTTGTCAACTTGTCCATGAATATCGCCAATGACCGCAACGGGGCCGTCAATCTTTCTAGGAAAAACCACTGAGAACCTTCTTTGATGGACGCAGTATCCTCAAGCATCAAGTCAGAACGACTCCTCGCTTGCGGTGATAAGAACTATCGAGAAATGTTTCCGCTCAGTATGATTTTGAGTTTGCCAATGCATTTGGCAAGTGGAGGTGTGTTCACTTTCAGGAGAAGTGTTCCCGACTCTTCCGGGACGAACTCTGTTTGCTCTCCAATCAGAAACGGCTCGAGTTCGGGGCTCTTCTTCTTCGAACCTTTCGGGGCCGAAGTCGGAGCAATCACCGCCATTAAAGCTCCCGTGGGGATTCCGTGAACGAGATCACGAGCGGCGCTGTTACTATCGTAACCCTCGGGGCCAAGGTCTGCATTGACAATGAATTTGTAACTCCCGGTCGCTTCAACGCGAATCGGTTTCCCTTTGGTAACGCGAATCCCCGATTGTGTCCATCCCAAAGAAGTGTCGAGGTCGAATGTTCGGACCTGATCTTCGAAGACCGCGTTATCATATTCCTCAAGTTTTTTCTTGACCGCTTCGGCTTCGGGCATCACGGTCAGAATTGCGTTGAGCATTTGTTTCGACTTGTCGATCGCACCAATTTGTTCGTAATTCTTTGAGAGTTCGAACAGCGAGTTCAGGTACTCTTGTTGAGCGCGATCCGCTTGCACGTCCAGCGAGCGAGTCTCCGTGGGCAGTGAACGCGAGCCCTGAGCGTTCACCGGAATGACGAAGATGAGATGAAGAAGTACAAGGATTCCGTTGTAACCAGTCGACCGGACCATGTCCTGCCTCTCTGCTGAAACAAGTAAGCAACTATCGAATCAGTCCCTGCGAATCTGCATGCAAATGAAGCGAGGACCATTTTACCCGTCGAATTAGCCCGTCTTTAGGAAACGCAATTTCCTCGGGCTGTCCCACATATCATACGCTCTGGATGCGATCGCAGGTCGGGTGAATTGTATTGTCTTTCGAAACCCCGCTTGATGCGAGACGAGTTTTCAGGCCTCTTTCAGGCTGTCGCAAAGAGTTGAACGATCGCATTGGCTGTGGAGTAGTAAATAATCACTCCCAGCATGTCGCTCAGTGCAGCGATGAGCGGATTGGACATGAACGCGGGGTCCATTCCCAGCCTTTTCAGTCCGAGCGGAAGCATCGCTCCGGATAACGTTCCCACCGTGACGACCAGAAAAACCGTTAAAGTCACAACAAGAGATGCCTGAATGCCAATCATCAGGAATGCGACGACAAACGAAATCAGCGCCAGGATTGAGCCGAGCAAGGCACCGATGCGAACTTCTCTCCAGGCGATCCAGGAAACACGTCCGTCTGTTTCATGAAGTGCGAGTGCTCGAATCACGAGTGTTGCGGATTGAGAGCCCGCATTTCCTCCACTCGCAAGCACCATCGGCAGGAAGAGAACCATCCAGGTTCCCCCATCTCCGGGATCGAAGTATTGAAGAACTTTCGCTGTCATCGAGGCAGCGAACAGAAGGATCACCAGCCAGACTCCACGCTTCCAGGCCAGTTCAAGAAACGGCGTCGCAACGTACCCGTCTTCGAGCGGTTGGACCGCACCGAGCAGGTGGGCGTCTTCCGTCGCTTCTTCCTGCATGACGTCGGCTGCATCATCGTGAGTCACAATCCCGACGAGTCGGTTTTGATTGTCGACAACCGGGATCGCGATAAAGTCGTAGCGGGCAATCTCGTTGGCGACATGTTCCTGATCGTCGTCGACTCGCACGCAAATCACATCACGCTGCATGATCTCTTCAAGTCGCGTTGTCGGCTTGGCGAGAATGAGTTTTCGAAGCGACAGAAACCCCAGCAGATGCCGGCCTTCATCGGTAATGTAAATGTAGTAAATCGTTTCACGACTCGGTGCCTGAACCCGCAGTCGTTCCAGTGCTTCCTTGACCGAAATATCAGCTGGCAACGACGCGTACTCGGTCGTCATAATCGAGCCAGCACTGTACTCCGGATAGGAGAGCAGCTTGCGAATGTCACTTCGCTCCGCTTGGGCCACAAGCCTCAGAACCGTCTCGACATGGTCGGGGTCCATCCGCTCGAGGAGGTCGACACGGTCGTCGCCTGACATTTCTTCGATGATCCGCGAGAGAGGTTTGTCTCCCACGAGTTCGACGAGTTTGATCTGAAAACTGATGTCGAAGAACGGAAAGATTTCCCCTTGTGTCGCAGCGGGAGCATGCTTAAGAACCTTCCATGCTTCCTCCGGTTCCATATCTTCCAGAATCTCTGCAACGACACCCGGATAGAGCGCCGTGCAAAACTCGCGCAGGCCGAGTTCATCGTTCCCTTGAATCATCTGAACGATGTCTGGCTCAAGCAGCGAATGAAAGATTGAAGAGCTCATGGAGAAAGGTCCGCGAAGAATTCACGCAATCAAGTGAGGGCCATCATAGCACGCGTCGGATCGATCGGCGATAACCCCAGTCGTGCGAAATCCTGTCATCAGTAAGTGTTGAAGCTTGCCAGTTCAAATGCCTCTTCGTACAAAGTTGGGATACCATCCGCACTCAGGAGAGAATGAATGTCGATTGCAGAAGGCCCCGCGACCAACGGCTCGAAGACCGTCAGACATCATGATCGAGAGTATCAGGTGATCGGCACGCGTCCGGTCCGCCATGATGGAGCGGATAAAGTCACCGGCCGCGCCAAGTACGGCGCCGATGTCCGCCTCTCCGGAATGCTGCATGGCTACGTGCTTCGAAGCCCTGTCGCCCATGCGAAGATCGTCTCCATTGATACGTCGCGTGCAGAAGCTTTGCCCGGCGTGCGAGCAGTCGTCACCGGTGCTGATCTTCCCGAAGTTGGAGATCGAATCGCAGAACTCGGAGAGGGTGCGGTCAATCTCCGACACCTGAGTGCAAATATCCTCGCCAAAGACAAAGTTCTTTATCAGGGCCACCCCATTGCTGCTGTCGCTGCTGACACCATTCACATCGCCGAAGAAGCAGCTCGGCTGATTGAAGTCCAATACGAAAAACTGCCGGTTGTCATCGATGTTGTCGAAGCAATGAAGCCCGACGCGGCGGTCTTGAATGACGACGTACGGACGGTCGAATTCGGGGAAGTCATCTCCGATCAACCTTCGAACGTTGCAGAGAAGTTTCTCTACGAGCAAGGTGATCCCGACGACGCCTTTTCAGCTGCGGATGTCGTTGTCGAACGCGAATTCCGAACGGCGACCGTTCATCAAGGCTACATCGAGCCACACACATCGACCGCACTCTGGCATGGAGACGGACGATGCACGATCTGGACGAGCACTCAGGGCGCCTTCACTGTCCGTCAGCAAGTTGCTGAGCTTCTGGAAATTCCGCTCACCTGGATCAAAGTTGTTCCCCAGGAGATTGGCGGGGGCTTCGGTGGGAAGATTTCCGTCTATGAGCAACCGGTTGCGGTTTTGTTGTCCAAGAAATCGGGGCGACCAGTCAAAGTGACGATGTCCCGGACTGACGTCTTCCAATCGACCGGACCGACTCCGGGTTCCTACATTCGCGTCAAAATCGGAGCAAATCGCGACGGGAAAATTGTCGCAGGCGAAGCCTATCTCGCCTACGAAGCAGGAGCGTATCCCGGATCACCGATCAACCCGGGCTGCATGTGCATTTTCGCTTGCTACAACATTCCGAATGCACGAGTCGAAGGTTACGACGTCTGTGTCAACAAGCCACGCACAAACGCCTATCGTGCTCCCGGATCGACCAATGCAGCCTTCGCCGTTGAAGCTGTGATCGACGAAGTTGCCGATCAACTCAACGTCGACAAGTTGACCTTCCGCATCGAGAACGCCGCCCAGGAAGGAACCCGCCGCCCGGATGGAGTGGTCTATCCGCGTGTTGGACTCGTCGAGTGCTTGAACGCCATTCGCGAAAGCGAGCATTACAATTCTCCGCTCGAAGGTCCCAACCGAGGACGCGGCATCGCGTCCGGATTCTGGTTCAATGCTGGACTCAAATCGAGTGTCACTGTTAACGTCAACACCGATGGAAAAGTGACTCTCGTCGAAGGCTCAACAGATATTGGCGGAACGAGAACCTCACTGGCGATGCAGCTTGCCGAGACGCTCGGAATCACCGCAGAAGACGTCCAACCGATTGTCGCTGACACGGATTCCGTGGGATACACCGACGTCACTGGCGGAAGCCGAGTGACGCTGGCGACCGGAATGGCGGTCTACGAAGCTGGGATCAAGATTCGAGAACTGATGTGTGCCCGAGCGGCAAAAATCTGGGAGTGTGATACGACCGACGTCCGCTATGAAGACAACGGAACGATCTCAGGACCCGGCAACCAATCGATCAGCTTCAAAGATCTCGCTGGCAAGATCATCGCGACTGGAGAGTCAATCACAGCTTCGGCCAGCATCAGCGCACCAGCTTCGAGCAACGCCTTCGGAGTCCATTGTGTTGATCTTGAGGCTGATCCGGACACGGGGAAAGTTCGCATCCTGCGATACACAGCTGCTCAGGACGCGGGCACAGCCATTCATCCCGCATACGTCGAAGGGCAAATGCAGGGAGGCGCCGTTCAGGGAATCGGATGGGCTCTGAACGAAGAGTACATCTACAACCGAGACGGTCTGCTGACGAACGCCAACTTCCTCGACTACCGCATGCCGACTTGTTTCGATATTCCAAGCATCGAGACAATCATCGTCGAAGTGCCCAATCCTGATCATCCTTACGGTGTACGAGGCGTTGGCGAAGTCCCAATCTGTCCACCGCCGGCAGCACTCAACTCCGCACTGTATGACGCCATTGGTGTTCGCATGCATGAGTTGCCCATGTCGCCACCAAGAGTTCTTCACGAGATTCTAAAGAAGTAGAGAGCTCGATGAGATTCCCCAAATCGCTCAGCCTCTTCTTCGATGAAGGCTGAGTTCGGTTAGGTGGAACGCATACAAACAGAAGAATGAACCCAACGAGCGTGCTCGTTGAAAATGCGAATGCATCACGCCGCACGGCGCATTCTTGGTTCGTGATTCACTCGCGGTCTTGAAGAATACAGATCGATTCCGCGTCGAAGCGAGATTGTTCAGATCATTCACTCCGAGGCATCACGAGATAGAGCGACGACGATGTCTCATCGTCACTGGAATGCATCGGACTTCTTAGCGGCGTCCGAGATTTTTCATCGCGCGAGCACGATTGACAGCTTCGTCTTTGGCAGCGAATCCCGCTTCGTCAGTTGGGACAAGTGCCAACGCGGCCTGCAATTCTTCGTCAGCTTTCGCGGGGTCAACTTTCCCAGCTGGCAAGGCTCGATTTGTCAGAAGTGTGACGACTGAGCCTTTGATCTGAGCGAACCCGCCTTCGATGTAAAACGTTTCAGAGCCCGAAGTCGTTTCAACTCGCAGTGCACCAGAACCCAATCGACCAACGAGAGGGGCGCGTCCGGGGAGCACTCCAATCTGTCCGTCGAACAGAGGGAAACGCAATGTCTTGACTGGCTGGTCAAGCAGCGTCTTTTCTGGGGTCACCAGCACAAGTCGAAGTTCGGTGCCTGCAATCATTTTCGATGGGCCAGAATTTGTACTTATCGGAACTTCGCCACGAGCTGATCACCCGTGGCGAAGTCTGTTTGTTGACGAAAACCGCTGTCGCCGGGGCGACTTAACCTTCTTTAGCCATTCGTTCGGCTTGCTCAGCTGCTTCCTGCACGCCACCGACGTACATGAAGGCCGATTCCGGCAGGTGATCCCACTTACCGGCACAGATCTCTTCGAAGGACTGAATGGTGTCTTCGAGTGAGGTGAAGTTACCTGATTTCCCGGTGAAGACCTCGGCGACGTAGAACGGCTGAGACAGGAATCGCTCGATACGTCGAGCTCGTGCCACGACCTGTTTGTCGTCTTCTGAAAGCTCTTCCACACCGAGAATCGCGATGATGTCCTGAAGTTCGCGGTATCGCTGCAGGATTTGTTGAACCTGACGAGCAACGGCGTAGTGTCGTTCCCCGACCACTTGTGGATCGAGAATTCGAGACGAAGACGCCAGTGGGTCGATCGCAGGGTAAATCCCCTTTTCCGCAATCTTTCGTTCCAGGTAGATGAACGCATCCAGGTGGCTGAACGCCGTCGCTGGGGCGGGGTCTGTTGGATCGTCGGCAGGCACGTAAACAGCCTGTACAGATGTGATCGCACCCTTCTTGGTCGATGTAATACGTTCCTGCAGCTGACCGAGTTCGGTACCCAGTGTTGGCTGGTATCCCACAGCAGAAGGCATACGACCGAGAAGAGCCGACACTTCTGAACCCGCTTGCGAGAATCGGAAGATGTTATCGACGAACAACAGGGTGTCTGCACCTGTTTGATCACGGAACCATTCTGCCATCGTCAAACCGGTCAGAGCCACACGCAGACGGGCTCCAGGTGGTTCGTTCATCTGTCCGAAGACCATACAGGTCTGGGAGAGAACCGAACGACCAGTGTCTCCGATTTGAGCTTCGGCCATTTCGAGGAGAAGGTCGTTTCCTTCTCGAGTTCGCTCACCCACACCCGCGAACACCGAGTAACCCCCGTGTTCACGTGCGATACGAGCAATCAGCTCAGTCAGAATGACGGTCTTACCAAGTCCCGCTCCACCGAACAGTCCCGCTTTACCACCACGGACGAACGGTGTCAGGAGGTCGACCACTTTAATCCCGGTTTCGAAGACTTCAGTCTTCGAGGAGAGATCGTCGAGTTTTGGAGCTTCACGGTGAATCGGCCATCGCTCGGTGGCTCCGCACTCGCCTTGACCGTCGATCGTTTCGCCGATCACGTTGAAGACGCGACCGAGAGTCTCTTTTCCGACGGGAACAGTCACAGGAGCCTGAGTGTCGAGAACGTCCATGCCCCGCACCAGACCGTCGGTTGAACCGAGTGCCACGCAGCGAACACGACCACTTCCGAGGTGCTGTTGCACTTCCCCGGTCAAGTTGATCTTAACCCCTTTGACCTCTTGTTCAATTTTGACAGCATTGTAGATCTCCGGCATGCTGTCTGCCGCAAACTCAGCATCAAAAGTTGAGCCGATGATCTGCGTGATTTTTCCGGTATGCTGAGCAGTATCTGTAGACATGTTCGGTTCTCAATCTGGCTGTTACTCAAGTGCAGCGGCACCGCCGATGATTTCGGACAGTTCGCTGGTAATCTGTGTTTGACGGGCGCGGTTGTACTCTTGAGAAATACTGCGAATCATATCATCAGCGTTCTCGGTCGCCGCTTTCATGGCCACCATCCGAGCGATTTGCTCACCCACTGCCGCATCGAGGAAACACTTGAAAAAACGTGCTCGAAACGCTGCTGGAACAATTTCTTCGAGAATCTGCTCCGGGCTCGGCAGGAATTCATAGTCGACGCCGGTCGACTCTTCCGTACCAGTTGCGAGGTCTCCGAATGGGAGGAGTGTTTCGACAACTGGAGCCTGGCGGGCTGCACTCTGAAAACTCTGATACGCGACGTCGAGCCGATGCAATTTGCCGCTGATGAAATCAGCCAGGTAACGGTTGGCGATTTCGTTGACATCGTCGAAGGCGGGCTTGTCTTCAAATTGTTGGTAAGACCCAGCAATTTCGACACCCTCAAACTTCATCGCTGAAATTCCCCGCTTACCGGAGACTTCGACGGTGACGTTCTTGCCTTCGGCTTTCAGCTCACGCATGCGGCTATTGGCCTTACGCAAGATTCCGCCGTTGTAACCCCCACAGAGTCCACGATTCGAAGTGAGAATCAGCAACGTCACGTTCTTCGTTTCTGCAGGCTGTTTCAGCAGCGGATGACTGAAGGTCAAGTCCGCCTGAGACAGGTCAGAAACGATTTCGTTGATCTTGCGGGTGTAAGCAGCCGCTTCAGCCGCCCGGTCCATCGCTTTTTTGAATCGCGAGGTGGCGATGAGTTCCATCGTCCTCGTGATCTTGCGAATGTTCCGGATCGACTTCCGGCGCTTCACTAAAACTCGTGCGTTACCCATTGCTATGCAATACTCTTCAGTCTAAGGGCGATCAAATCAGGCAGTGGCCTCAGCTGGGGACTCCGCAGCATCAGCTTTGAAACGGCCCTGGAATTCCGTAAGAGCTGCTTTCAGCTTCTCTTCGAGATCGCTGGAGAGTTCTTTGGTCTCGATCAGTCCGTCACGCACTTCGCTCTTTTCTTCTGCGATGAACTGAAGCAGTTCTTTTTCAGCTCTCGCAACTTGATCGACAGGCACTTTGTCGAAGTAGCCTTTGGTACCGGCGTAAATCGAGATGACCTGGTCTGCGAAGTGAAGTGGCTGGTATTGGGGCTGCTTGAGCAATTCGACCATTCGGTAACCGCGGTCGAGCTGTTTCTGTGTGGCAGCGTCGAGCTCTGTACCCATCTGTGCGAACGCTTCCAGTTCACGGAAGGCAGCGAGGTCGAGTCGCAGAGATCCGGAGATCTTCTTCATCGCTTTCGTCTGAGCGTTACCACCCACACGAGAAACGGAAATACCGACGTTAATCGCGGGACGAACACCAGCGAAGAACAGGTCTGGCTCGAGGTAAATCTGACCGTCGGTGATCGAAATCACGTTTGTTGGAATGTACGCCGAAACTTCCCCTTCGAGGGTCTCAATGATCGGCAGTGCGGTCATTGACCCGCCGCCGAGTTCATTGTTGAGTTTCGCTGCCCGTTCCAGAAGACGGCTGTGACAGTAGAACACGTCCCCAGGATAAGCTTCACGACCCGGCGGACGTCGCATCAACAGCGACAACTGCCGATAGGCCTGAGCCTGCTTGGTCAAATCGTCATAGACACAGAGCGTGTGCTTGCCCTGGTACATGAAGTGTTCGGCAATTGCTGCTCCAGAGTACGGGGCGATGTACTGCAGTGGAGCAGGATCGGCTGCGGACGCTGCAATGACGATGGAGTAGTCCATCGCTCCGTTGGATTCGAGAGCTTCCACCACTTGAGCAACGTTCGATGAACGCTGACCGCAAGCGACGTAGATGCAGATCACATCTCCACCCTTTTGAGCGAGGATGGTATCGATGGCGACGGCGGTTTTTCCCGTCTTTCGGTCGCCAATGATCAATTCACGCTGTCCACGTCCGATAGGAGTCATGGAGTCGACAGCTTTGATCCCTGTCTGGAGCGGCTGCTTCACAGGCTGTCGCTCAGCAACACCTGGTGCAGGATATTCGACCGGTCGGGACTCGGTGGTCACGATCGGGCCTTTACCGTCGAGAGGGTTTCCGAGTGGGTCGATGACGCGACCAATCATCGCGTCTCCGACTGGCACGGAAAGCAGCTCTCCGGTGGTCTTGACTTCGTCGCCTTCCTGAATGGTCAGGTAGTCGCCGAGAATAATAATACCGACGGAATTTTCTTCGAGGTTGAAGCAGAGACCACGAGTGCCTCCTTCGAATTCAACCATTTCTCCCGCCATTGCAGACGAGAGTCCGACGACACGAGCGATCCCGTCGCCAACCTCGATCACTTTTCCGACTTCGGCAGTTTGAACCTGCCCTTGAAAGTCTTCAATTTCCTTCTGGAGAACTGAAGCGATCTCGTCCGCTTTGAATTTCATTGAGGTACCTCTCGCGAAGTCGCTGTCGAAGGTCACGCAACCGCGTGCGCAGCGAACCATCGTAAACTGTGTCGCCGACTTGAATCACCAGCCCACCCAAGAGCTCCTGATCCAATGACGGAATAAGAATCGGCTCAAATGACAAAGCGTCATGCAGCCGTTGTTTAATACGCTCCAGCTGGTCGCTGGTAAGTTCAACTGCAGATCGAAGCTTGACCCGTACCTGTCCCTGTTGCTCTTCGTGAGACTGCCAGGCTTCGCTCAGGATTAACGGGAGAAGTTCAAGTCGATCGTGTTTCGCAAGTGTCAGCAGAAAGTTGGTAAATTTCTCAGACGCATACGGTTTGACGGTTCGTTCGATGACACCGCGTTTCTGCTCGGGGCCAGTTGCTTCCGTTGTCAGCAATCGCTCGAAGTCAGGGTTGGCTTGCAGGACGTCATCGTGAAATGAAGTGAACTCTTCGAGGAGTTCAGCTTGCTTATCTTGACCGGCGGCGTTCAGGAATGCAGTGGCGTAGACCTGTGCAACCGCTTTTGCACTGGGGTCTTCCAAGACATGTGATGGCCGAGTTGTTTGTGAGTCGGACATGAAACCTGGGAGTCCTTGAACGTCTTCTAGTTACCAGCCATTTGGTTCAGGGTTTCGTCGATCAGACGGTCCTGGTCCGAATCGTTAAAGCTGCTCCGCACGCGCTGCTCGGAAACCTCGGCCACGCGGGCTGCAAGATGTTCGAACAGTTGATGCAGGGATTGGTCACGTGCCCGGTCAATATCAACCTCAGCCCGTTTGACCATCAAACCCGCTTCATGATTGGCGAATTCAACAATCTCATTGCGAGTGTGGTCGGCGTCTCGTTTGGCTTCCGCGAGGGTCTCTGCCACGGTTTCGTCCATTGCTTCGAGCTGACCGCGATACTTGTTGAGAGTTTCACGTGCAGTCGACAGATGACGTTCCGCAACAGAAATGGTTTCCTGCTCCTGAGCCTCTCGGTCTGACATGCTGGTCAGCATCCAGTCCCAGATTCCCAGTTTTCCAATTGCGAAGCAGAAACCTGCAAACGCGATGATTGACCAGAACGAAAGGTCTTCCCAGATCGACGGAGCGGCATGTTCATCGCCATGCCCGGTCCCGTGTCCGGCACCGTGATCATCATGTCCGTGGCCTGCCTCATCATGGCCATGGTCACCGTCGGCATGATCACCTTCGTGTTGTGCATCGTGGCTTTCGTGAGCGGCTTCTGAATGAGCCTCTCCGGACTCAGCGTCCTGGCTGTAGGCCGAATTCACTGGGCCAGCTGTCAGGGCACAGGTCAGTGCCAGAATCCACGCCATACGAAGTGACTGGACGAACAATTTGTGATTCTCACGGACGTTCAAAAGACGACCTCACACCTGATTCCGGTCTTCCGAAGAAGGTCCGGTTCCCACTCGATGGTTCAATGATTGGCTGCAAATTGATTAGAGCCGACGACCGACAACGTGTTCCGTTGCAAGTCCGACCTGTTCGTCGACCCGTTCATCCAGTGTCTGGAGTGCAGATTCCTGGGCTTCACGAATCGCTCGCAGCGCTTCCTCTCGAATTCGCTTCGATTCCTGTTCTGCTTGAGCGAGAATCTCTTGTTTCTGCGTTTCTGCTTCAGACCTCGCGGAGGCGATGACTGATTTCACTTGCTCCTGAACTTGTGCGAGTCGGGCTTCCGACTCGGTTCTCAGCCGCTCAACTTCAAGCAGAGCAGCTTTGGCTTCGCGTTCAGCGTTAACGACTCGACCTTCTCTCGCGTTCAGGCCCTTGATCAATGGATTCCAGGCAACTGCTCGCATGATGAAGATGAACCCGCCGAACACAACAAGTGTCCACAGGAAGATGTCGAGCTTAGGCTGCACAGGGGGAAGGTTGTAATTCGGCTCTTTCGGAAAGAGCAGCGACGTAATTGGATCTTCCTCTGCTCCGGAACTCGCATGCTCTGTGGAATGTCCACTCGAAGCATGGTCTTCTCCAGGATCTGGAGAGTCCGCAGCAAATCCAATTGGCGCACCAACTCCCAGGCAGAGAGTCAGGCACATTACAAACTTCAGGCAGTCACACACGTCGACACCTAGAAACAGGAAACGGTCTCAAAAACACTCGCTCAGAGTGCAGAACTAGCCTGCAAAGACGATTCCGAGGATACAAACGATCAGGGCGAAGAATGTCGCACCTTCGATCAGAGCGGCTGCGAGAAGCATACCACCGCTGATGTCTTTGGCAGCTTCTGGCTGGCGAGCCATGCTCTCAACAGCTGCAGCACCGATCTTTGCGATTCCGAATCCGGCAGCGATCATGACCAGACCTGCACCGAAGGCAGGAGTCAGGTCAATGAGTGGCTGTTTAACGGTAGCTTCTTGAGCCACTGCAGGAGCCGCGAAGAACAAGACAGCGATAGCTGCACACCAAACGACTTGAAAAACGCGAGACACTTGACATCTCCTCATAGGGGTGAATTCGAAACTGAATTCAATTGAACAGAAACTAACTCATAATGCCGACAAGCGATTAGTGCTCGTGCAGCGACAGTGCGATGAAAATCGTCGAGAGGAAGGTGAAGACGTAGGCCTGAATAAACGCGACCAGCAACTCCAACAGTCCCACACCAATCTGTCCGAGAAGACTTCCCGGTGTGACGATAAACCAGGCCCCGCTCGTCGCCGCATCGGCGATGAAGGCCAAAATCACAGCGATCACTGTGTGACCGCCCATGATGTTTGCAAAAAGTCGCACAGCAAGAACGCCGTGCTTAATGAAGAGCCCACCAGCCTCGATCGCAAAGATCATAGGAACCAGCAGAACTTTGACAGCACCCGGTGCGTCAATGTTTGGCACCATGTGTGTCCAGAATCCGACAGGCCCATGCAATTGGGCACCGTAAATAAATGTGGCGATAAACGCAGTCAGTGCCAATGCACCGGTCACATTAATGTTTGCGGTCGCTGAACCAAACCACGGGAAGGCCCCGAGCAGGTTGCAGAACAGGATGAAGAAGAAGCAGGACCACAAGAACGGAAGGTACTTGTCTGCGGGATGAGTCACTCCGTCAGGCTCAGCGTGATCGCCGTGCGAATCAGTCGGGTAGGTCCCGACATGAGAGTGATCGTCGCCTTCATGGTGATGTGGATCGCCAATCACAGGACGAACGACGTTGTCCCGAATGTAAAGGGCGAGCATTTCCCAGAAATTCCAGAACCATCCGGAGACGGGATGTCCGTCTTTGGCTCGGGTTGCGACGCCCCGAAAGATGATAATGGCAAGGCCTGCAGCGACCAGCTGCAAGACCATATACTTCGTCAACTGGATTCCCATGATCTCCGGCAACGGAATGTGAATTCCGAACGGGAGATGGAACTCCGTGAAGTCGTATACGTGATGGAATGTCCCGTGACTGGCTAGCATGTCCGCGAGTCTTCAAGGTTTGATCAGGAGTCCGATTCTGTAGGAACAGAATCCTGAAGAGTTTTCCAAGCGAGCCACGTTTCTACAAAGAGGCCTGCCAGATAAACAACCGTCACTGTCAAAAAAAAACTGAGAGTTTTCAAACTGGGAAACTTCCAGGCTGCTAACCCCGCCAGTGCCATCGTCATCCCCAACCTGAGCAGTGTCATGGAGAGGATGGCTCCCGCACCGGAGCCGTGTCGATGCAAGATCCACAACGAAAAAAGTCCAGCGGGAATTGCCACGAGTGTCGCGACAATTGAGTCGTTGAACCCCGATCCCTCGTGGACGCCGAGCAACACCAGTCCCTGTGTCGAAAACCCACAAGCTGCGCCGGCGATGATCATGGCTCCCAGGAGCAGCAATTCATTTCGAAGAAATTCTTTGAATGATTGCTGTCGTGCCTCCAAGGTTTCACAACCTTATATCTCTCTTGTTCATCTTATCGTTTGCGAGTCACTTGTCCGACTCGGAACGTGAAGCTGATTCTGTCTTGGGAGTTCGCTGAGATTTCCCTGCCAGGACCCCGTTCATTCCAGAGCGGACCAGTCGGAAGAGTTGCCAGCCAACGGCCAGTAACCCGAGTCCGCATCCACCGAGGAGAAAGCCGGGGCTTGTTCCGTACTTCAAATCCAGCCAGTAACCGACACCGATCAGAAGCCCCATTTCGAGAGACATCGTTGTGATCTGTGACGACCAGTAGAGGAACTTGACAGGAACAAAAGATTTGTTTGGCCTCACGATGGAAACACCTTTCCCGAAAAGGGTTATTGGGGTCACCACCTCGCGAAATCGTCGCGCGGAGTCTACTTCCGTAGACAACTCAAGTCAAAGCGTTCACGTCGACCGGTGGCAGAATCCCCATTTCTGGTGATATCATAAATGGTGGATGAATTTAGAGTGCATTGCCGTTTGACTGTTTTTTCGCCGGATTCGGGGTGCTGTTCATGTCGCGACGCGTCGTGTAATCGCTTTTGCTGACGGAATTGGAATTCCTGCTGCTGAGAATCCAAGCGGAGAGCTTCTGGGAGGACCCGTTCATGCCACGCCGAGTTTCACGAAATGCTGGGCCGTATCAGACAGCAGAATTGCAGAAGATGACGATGGTCGAGTTGCGTGATCTCGCGAGTCAGCTGGAGCTCAGCGGTCACTCACGTTTAAAGAAGGATGAACTGATCGAGGAAGTGAAGAAAGCGTCTCAGGGGGCAAGCACTCAATTGGTCGATTCCGAAGACGAAGACTCTCTCGAAGTCCAGCAAGTCGCTCCCTTCTGGTTGTCGGCGACATGGTCGGTTTCGATGAAGACATTGAAGCGGGCAGCGGCTGCCATGAAGGAGGACTGGCATCGTTCCGTCTTAGTCCTGCGTCTGTTCCGAGTTCAACACGAAGATTCTGGCCCTCGATCGCGCGAGCTTGTGAAGGATATTTCGCTTCCTTCGGGGGCTCGAAAATGGTTTGTCGAGTTGGATGACCAAACCCTGGCCTGGAAGCTGGAGCTGGGCTATCGAGCAGGCGATCGGAAGTTCTTCTCACTCCTGCAATCGTCAGAAGTTGATGTCCCCGAAAATCAGAAGGACCTGACTCCGCTCGGAGGTGAAGACTCAGCTGGCAATCAGGTCGAATTTCTGGCACCTGACCGGAACGGAGATGTGCGGCTGAGGATTTCCGGAGAGCTGTCACTCAAAGGAGATGTCGGGACGCCCTGTTCCGCCATCGTCGACGGAGAAGCAGTGCAAGTCCACGCTGACGAAGGGGTCTTTTACTGGAGTCGGCCGCTCGAAAACGGCAGAGTCGTCATTCCGGTCGTCGTCGAATGTGGAAGTCAGCGGCAGAGAGCAGTCGTCGCTGTCGATTCGAATGTCCATTACCTGGAAGTGGAACACATTTCCCCGGGTTCGCGAAAATCGACAAAAGAGTGAACGTCCAGGCAACTTTCGGCACTCACCTCTCTACAATATCGCATCACGCACTTGTTGAGTCAGGAAAGTGAGTATCCGTGTCGAAGTCAGAAGCCGAATCCAATTCAGAAGAAATTCCGTCATTCTCCGTCGATCACCCTCGGATCGAAGCTGCCGTTCGTGAAATTCTGGCTGCTGTCGGGGAAGATCCCGATCGAGAAGGGCTTCTCGAAACCCCTTCTCGCGTAGCGAAGATGTATGCGGAGTTGTTCAGCGGGTTGCATCTCGATCCCGGTCGTCACCTGAAGAAGGTCTTCACCGAGACCTACGACGAACTCGTGCTTGTTCGCGACATCAGCTTCAATAGCATGTGTGAACATCACCTGCTCCCATTCCTCGGAGTCGCCCACGTTGGCTACATTCCGAGAGGAAGCGTTGTCGGATTGAGCAAACTTGCACGCATTGTGGAAGAAGTCTCGCGACGCCCGCAGGTTCAAGAACGCATGACGGAAACGATCGCGAATCTCCTCGAAGATCAACTGGCGCCGAAAGGTGTGATCGTGGTGCTTGAGGCGGAACATTCGTGCATGTCCATCCGCGGAATCCGCAAACCCGGTTCTGTGACGATCACGAGTGCTGTTCGCGGATTGTTTCGCAAGAACGAATCGAGTCGTGCAGAAGCGATGGCGTTGATCAACGGCAAGAAATGATTCCCGAATTCTCTCTTAAATTGATTTGTGGGCTCTCTCTCGTCTGGTGTCTGGCGCCCCAGTCTCTCATCACGTCTGGATTCTTTCGGATTCAGATGCTGATCACGTTGGGGCTGAGTGTGCTGGCGTTTTTGACCTCTGGCCAAATGCCTGCAGCCGCTGACGGGGAAAACCCTGCCGCGAGCAGCATGGCCATCTTTGGAGTCGTCTGCGGAATTTTGTCGTTCTTCGGATCGTTCTATTGGACGCTCGAGCGAAGGCGTGTCGGTGCGATTTTTGGCGGGTTGATTGCAGCTTGTTCGTGGCTGTTCCTGATTTTCGTCGTCGCTGGCAGAAGTGCATCTTCTAACCTGGTCGACGCAATTCCGCCCGTGCTCGATGCAGCCAGTTCAGCGATGCTGTTCGGGTCAACGACAGCGGCCATGCTCCTCGGGCACTGGTATCTGACAGCGACCGGGATGTCGTTGGCTCCGTTGACTCGATTCAACCAGTTCTTTCTGGCGAGTGTCCTGTTTCGGATCGTCGTCGTGGCAACAGTCAATTCATCATCCGCAGGCAGCTTTTCATTGAATGATTCGGGGCTGCTAATCCTTCGTTGGGTGGGGTTGCTGGGACCATTGATTCTCGGAATTCTCACGCAAAGAATTCTCAAGTACCGAAACACTCAGTCTGCCACTGGAGTCCTGTATGCAGCGACAATCCTCGTGTTCATGGGAGAAATGGCAGCGAGATTGCTTTCCACTTCCGATCAACACGTCGCTCTGGCTGGCCTCGTTTCTTCTCTGATGTGAAGCAGGAATCGGCTTTGCTTTCCTGATGTGTCTATTCAGGGTGACTCGTTCTCGAGTCCGATTGTTTTGTCAATTGAACGAATGTCTGATGAAGTAAACACCACACAGCTTTTCATTGGCATTCCATCCACGTAACATGTTCGGTCTCATGTATTTGACTTACCATTGCCCCAAGTGTGATGCACTCAATCAGTCGCCGGAATTGTCCGAAGCGGCCACGCTGCAGTGTGGCTATTGCGACTGGGTTCGCGACGTGCCCGTCTCTGTTCCACAGGACAATTCTCCGCCGAATCAGTGTCTCCGTTGCGGCAACGAGGATTTGTGGAGGCAGAAGAATTTTTCCCAGGCAGTTGGTCTGGGATTTGTGGCACTGGCGGCACTGATCAGCAGCATCGCATGGATGTACTATCGACCGATCCTCGCGATTTCGATTCTGATGGCATTCGCCGTACTGGATATGGTTCTGTACGTCGTCATGCCCGACGTTCTCGTCTGCTACCGGTGTCGAACCAAGCATCACGGGATCGACGTCACCGGCCATAAGGCATTCGATCATGAACTCGCTGAAAAGTATCGACAGGAAGAGATTCGTCTGAAAGCCTCCCAGTAATCCCAACGTGGACACTTCACTTCAACAGGGAGGCGTGCCAACATCTGCGACTCTCGAGACACATCTTGAACAGATCTGAGCCAACCCTGGAAATCAGCCGGGCAGACTATCGGGACAGAATGACGAACAGTGGAAGCAGGTCTTCGACTCAGATCCGCGACAGCAGACGACATTCGATAGAATCTTGCTCCCGTTGGAAATGCTTCGAATTGACCCACTTTGGACGAACAACAACAACGAATTCTGGATGATTTGAAAAGCGAGTTCAGTGGGGAACTTCGCTTCGACGCAGCTGCGCGCGAAATCTATTCTTGTGATGCCAGCATCTATCAGATCCTTCCGCTGGGAGTCGCCCTTCCGCACTCAACGGAAGATGTTGTTCTGCTCTGTCAGTACGCTTCGGAAAACGACGTCCCGCTGATTCCTAGAGGAGCAGGAAGCGGACTCGCAGGAGGATGTCTCGGCCGCGGGCTGATCGTTGATTTCTCGCGGCATATGAATCGGATTCTGGCTGTTGATGACTCCACGGTTCGTGTTCAGGCAGGAGTTGTCCGCGATCAGTTGAACGAAGCTCTTCGCGACCGGGGCATGTATTTCCCGCCCGACCCGTCCAACACTGCGGTCACCACGATTGGAGGCATGCTGGCTGTTGATGCTGCCGGTTCTCATGCTGTCCGTGTGGGATCGATGCGAGACCACGTTCAGCGCATTCAAACAGTTCTAGCGAACGGAACGGTCTTCGAAGCACGCCGATACGAGAACGTTCTGGCGATTCCGGAACCGGGAGTCGAAGAAGAACTCGTCCATCAACTCGCGCTCCTTTTGCAAACACACGAGGGCCTCATTCGCGAACGGCAACCGCCGCTCATTCGTAACTGCTCCGGTTTTCAGCTGCGCGGAGTTTTGGAAGAAAACGAACTCGATCTGCCCCGACTGCTCGTCGGCTCTGAAGGAGCACTCGGGCTATTCACCGAAGCGACACTTCACATCTCGCCCCGCCCGGAACAGCGCGGTGTCGCACTTCTACTGTTTGAAGACATCGAGTCCTCCGTCCGTGCGATTCAGAAAATCATTCCGTTGCAGCCCAGTGCGTGCGACTTGATGGATCGTCGCCTGCTCTCTCTGGCGAGAGAATTCGACGAAGATCTTTCAAAACTGATCCCCGAGCAAGCCGAAGCAGCGGTTCTCGTCGAACAGACTGGGTACAGCGAGCGACAGGTTCGCGACCGGTTGCGCGACGTCATGAGCGCAGCCCGGTCAATCGATTCTCAGGTCTATGTTGCTAAAGAATGCTACGACGATCGAGAAGTCGATTCGCTCTGGTCGCTTCCGTATCGAGTCGTCCCGCTGCTGACTCGACTTCGCGGCCTGACCCGTCCCCTCCCCTTGATCGAAGACATCGCTGTTCCTCCCGAATGCCTGCATGAATTCTTGACGAAGGCCCAACGGATCTTTCAGAAGTATTGGGTCACAGCCAGCTTGTACGCACATGCTGCTTCCGGGCAGATTCACTTCCGCCCCTTTCTGCCAATTCCGAATAACGAAAACAGCCCGGTTCTCGAATCGCTTTCGCGGGATCTCTATGAAACGGTGTTTCAGTTCGGCGGAACGGTCAGCGGTGAGCACGGAAACGGACTCGCCCGAACTGCTTTCGTTCGCAGCCAGTATGGTCCGCTCTATCGGGTTTTTCAGGAAGTCAAAGATCTGTTTGATCCTCACAACCTGATGAATCCCGGAAAGATTCTGAACGACGATCCGCATCTGACCATCCGGGATCTCCGCATCAATCCCGACCCCAAGCCGCAACCGTCATCGCTTGTTAATCTGCAATTGAACTGGCGAAACGAAGAAATCGTCGACGAACTATTGCGGTGCAACGGATGCGGCAGCTGCAAAGTTGTCAACGACTCAACACGTATGTGTCCTTTCTTCGCTGTTGATCCGCTGGAAGCGAATTCGCCGCGTGCGAAGGCGAATCTGGTTCGGTCGCTAGTGACGAACTCTCTCGATCCCAAAGCCTTTTCAACTGACGAAGCCAAAGAACTCGCGGACAGCTGTTTCAATTGCAAGCAGTGTCATCTCGAATGCCCATCGAATGTCAACATCCCGGCACTCGCCATCGAGGCCAAAGCTCAGTGTGTGAATGCGAACGGACTCTCCCGAGCCGACTGGTATTTGTCGCGAGCACATTCGTTCGGCCGGTTAGGAGTGGCGATTTCTCCGCTCGCAAACTGGTCGCTCGGCAATTCCATGATGAGATGGCTCATCGAAAAACTGCTGGGGATCTCGCAATCACGTCGGTTGCCCAAATTCGCACGCAGACAATTCCTCAAGAGTTCCTCGTCGTCGAAACGGCAGAGTCAGGATCAACTGACAGAGAAAGCGAACGTCGTCTACTTTGTCGATTACTTTGCGAACTTCCACGATACAGAACTCGCAGAAGCGTTTGTTCGGATTCTCGATCACAACTGCATTCCCGTACTTGTGCCCAAAGAACAGGTCGCGAGCGGAATGGCGATGATTTGTGCTGGCGATCTCGATGCAGCCCGTGAGCTTGCCGAGATCAATCTTAGTGTCTTGGGTGAGGCAGCACGGGAAGGCAAACAAATCGTTTGCACAGAACCGACTGCCGCTGTCTGCCTGAAGGAAGAGTATCCGCGACTGCTTGATCATCCCGATGCACTGGTTGTCGCAGAACAAACAATTGATGCTGGGACGTTTCTTCAACAGCTTCATCATCGCGGTGAACTGAAGAAGGACTTCTCGCCGTTTCCGCATCGCGTCGTTCATCACACACCCTGTCATCAACGGTACCTGAACCCGTCGAATCCGCTCGTCGAGCTGTTGCGATTAATCCCGGAGTTGACCATCGAAGAGATCGAAAAGGGATGTTCCGGAATGGCAGGAACTTTCGGAATGACGGCGACGAACTTTGAGAGGTCTTTAGAGTTCGGAAGCGAGTTGATTCTGGAAATGCAGCGGGATGATCTGGAGTTCGGCGCGACGGAGTGCAGCAGCTGTCAGTTTCAAATGTTGCAGGAGTCTTCGGTTCCGACACTTCACCCATTAAAATTGATGGCACTTGCTTACGGTTTAATGCCATCGCTCAAGAACAAATTGACGCCCTCTCGCAACAAACGATTGCTGACCACATGACTGTTTCCGTCCTCCTCTTTGCTCGTGCATCGGAACTCGCCGGGACATCATCGACAGATTTGGAATTTGACGAGAATCCGACAGTCGCTCAGTTTAAAGTCGCGCTGACGCAGCGGTTTCCCGAGCTGGAACTTCTGTCGAAACAACTCCTCGTCGCGGTCAACAACAACTATGTGCAAGACGGAGATATCATTCCAGACAACGCGGAGGTTGCTTGTTTTCCTCCAGTGAGCGGAGGGTAAGCCACGCGTGAGTTACCAAATCACTGACAGGGTTTCGTGAGATGTCATTCAAAGAGAGCGATTGCTGGATCGAACTGGTCGATCAACCGATCGACGTTGCCGCAGTTCAGGAGTTCGTCACCACACGTTCTGCGGGAGCTGTTGTCTTGTTCCTCGGAACAGTGCGCGAAATGACCGGCGAACGACAGACGGTAGCTCTGGACTATCAAGCTTATCCGGAGATGGCGATTGCGAAGATGCAAGAGATCGCGTCCGAAGCCAAAGAGAAATGGCCGATACAGAAAGTCGCGGTGATTCATCGAACCGGACGACTCGAACTCGCGGAAGCGAGTGTCGTCGTGGGAGTCAGCACGCCTCACCGTGGTGACTCGTTTGCCGCCGGGCAGTATTTGATCGATGAACTGAAGGTGCGAGTTCCAGTCTGGAAACGCGAGAACTGGGTCGATGGAACAACTGAGTGGGTCCATCCGGGCGCTGACGCCGGTCTGCCTGCCAGCGAAGCTCCCGACGCATAGAGCAAGTTGCTCTGTCCGGTGCACTCGCTTGAACTCCTTCATCAATTCAAAGCCGGGGTTGCTCGTGCGAGTGAGTGAACACCAAATCAGATAATGCTCTTTCGTCAGCGTACACGAAAAATGGTCTTCGCGAATTCGCAAACGCGAACTAAACGAAGACCATGTTGAGCAAGCAATTCAATCGCACTGGGAAAGTCGAAACGCCCTACTCGGCAGCTTCTCGTCCCATGTATTTGCCGGTTTCAGCGTCGATACGGACGCGCTCACCTTCGCTGATGAAGGCGGGAACCTGGATCTCCGCACCGGTTTCAACTTTTGCTGGCTTGGTGACGTTAGTCGCTGTGTTGCCTTTGGCGGCTGGCTCTGTGTAGGTCACTTCCAGAATGACATGCTTAGGAGGAGTGACACTGATGAGCTGTTCGTTCCAGTACAAGAGTCCGCACGGTTCCCCTTCTTTGACGAACCGAAGTTGTTCTTCGCCAACTTCTTGAGCCAGGCTGACCTGCTCGAAGCTTTCGTTGTCCATGAAAATGTAGCTGGAGCCGTCGAAGTAAGAATACAAGCCGTCTGCGTTTTTCACATCGGCTGCTTCGAGGCTGTCACCGCTCCGATAGGTGATGTCGAGCAGACTGCCGGTCAGAAGATTTCGGAGCTTTGTTTTGTAGAGCGCCTGACCCTTACCCGGCTTGACGAACTTGCAGTCGATCATTTCGTAAGGAGACCCTTCGACAATGACTTTTACTCCCTTCTTGAAATCACCGGCATTAATCTGTGGCATTGGAGTTTTTCCATTCAATCGCTAACTTGACTTCGGCGGGCCAGTTGGAACCATTTCTCAGGATCAATCCGATGACCTGAATGCAACGTCAACCAGCCGAATTTTGCGGAGGAGAATAGCACATGCCAGCGACTGGGGAAACGTTGTCACCCCTCAATCCGAAAGTGCACGTTTCCTCTGTTGGGCAATCTCAATCGGAAGCTGCAGCTCCGACATGGCAGCAGGAACTGGCCAACGCCGTCCGCACACCGGAAGAACTCTGTTCCCGCCTCGGTCTGTCGCTCGAAAGTGTCTCCCCGAAAGCAGCTGCGACGTTTCCGGCGCTTGTGACCGAGAGTTTTCTCAAGCGAATGGAAGTTGGTAACCCGTTCGATCCACTGTTATTGCAGGTCTGGCCGGCTTCTGATGAGGAAGAGACTGTCGCGGGGTTCGTCAGCGACCCGACAGGTGACTTGCAGTCTCAATCGACGCAGGGGCTTCTACGAAAATACTCCGGCCGAGCTCTCCTCGTTCTGAACGGAGCCTGTGCAATTCACTGCCGATACTGTTTTCGCCGTGAGTTTCCCTATGACCTTGCTCCAAAAAGCCTGGCCGCCTGGGAACCAGCTTTTGAACAGATCGGAGCAGACGAGACACTCAGCGAAGTCATTCTGAGCGGAGGCGACCCGCTCATTTGGAATGATCACAAACTCAAGCGGCTGATCGATCGCATCGAACAAATTCCGCACGTGCAGCGACTGCGAATTCACTCGCGAATTCCGGTTGTACTTCCGAGCCGAATCACAGCGGAATTGATTGAAACTTTGCGGAACACCAGACTCAAGGTTGTGATGGTGATCCATTCCAACCATCGAAATGAGCTTCAGGGAGACTGTTTGGATCAGCTGACGCGGCTTCAAAGAAGCGGTATTCCGATTCTCAATCAAGCGGTTCTGCTCAGAGGGATCAACGATTCGGTCGAAGCACTGGTTGATTTATGTGAGCATTGTGCCAACATCGGCGTCATGCCGTACTATTTGCATCAACTCGATCGGGTTTCCGGGGCCAGTCATTTCGAAGTCCCGATCGAAAAGGGAAAGCAGCTCGTCGATGAACTGAGGAAGCGGCTCCCAGGGTATGCTGTGCCCAGATATGTTCAGGAGGTTCCCGGCGCTCTTTCGAAATTGCCGATCGAGTAAAGAGACGTCATTTGAGTATTGTGGGAACCCGTATTAGCGACCTCGCCCGAGCCTTCAGTACGAAAGCTCTGTTAGAACAGTCGAGGTCAGTTCATCACAAAGAGCAACTTGTGCTGTAGTGACAGCAGTTTGATGAATCGAAAATAACTTCTCCCTCCTTTTTGCCTTCCGGATTCGATTCCCCCATGACAACTTCTGCGACCGCCCAGGAACCTTCTGTCAGAAGCCCGAGCGATGTGCGCGCGGACCATCAGCCGATGGGGCCGGTCTCCGTTTTTCTCGCGCTCATGACGATTACTTTGTGGGGCGGGACGGCTGTTGCGAATCAGGTTGCGATTGATGTCTTCCCGCCGCTGTTCGTCGGAGTGTTGCGATTCGGCCTCGCTGCGATCTTCATGGTGTTCTGGTGTCGAATCGACGGAACACCAGTCTTTCTGAGCGGTCGCCAGTTGTGGCTTTCGTCGCTCGTCGGCGTAATGATGTTCCTTCAAATCGCCACGTTCAACTACGGTACAGCGATTTCGAATGCGTCGCACGCGACGGTTCTCGTCAACAGCTACATATTCTGGGTAGCGATCTACGAGGGTTGGATTCGTCGATCCGTTCGATTTCGGTGGTGGCAGGTGTTCGGATTGTGTCTCGCCGGTTCAGGAGTCCTGCTGCTCGTCGGTAACGCAAACAGCGAATCGCTGTCCGAAATGGATCAGCCGACACTTTTGGGAGACCTGATTCTCGCGTCCAGCGGTTTTGTGCTGGCGATTAAGACACTTCTGGTTAAGAAGGCAGTTCAGGAAGTCCCGCCGACTTCGATGATTCTCTGGCACGACATCGTCGGGACAGCGCTACTCTTCGTGCTCAGCCTGTTGACGGAATCTCCCACAGGAAAGCCGGTGACGGTTGATGCTGTGATTGCGATTCTCTTCGGGGGTATCGCCATTTCAGGCGTTTGCTTTGCCATCAATGCGATGCTGTTGCAAAAGCACGGAGCTTCTCAAGTCGCGGTGTTTAGTTTTGGAACACCACTTGTTGGAATATTGCTGGCTTACTTTATACGAGGTGATCATTTGTCTCGCTGGTTGGTCACCTCCGGCCTCTTCGTTGCTGCCGGAATCTATCTCGTGAATCGAAATCGCCCACTCAAAAAGTGATCGATGTTGCATTTTGCCAACGTCAATTCGATGCAATTGATGCATCAGGTCAACGCAATCTGCGAAGTGCAGACTCGCAGAAAGAGTTTCGATTCTCTGTAAACTGCTTTCCGTAAATGCTTTGTGTTCAGTTTTCTTGACGATTTGTGCCTTCGATTTTCGATGTGGCCCTTTCCTTGCGTTATTCGGCATTCACCACCTGATTGCCAACGACACAAGTTTAGACCAGGCAGCATCGAGACCTATGGCGGAACGCAAGTATACTCACGGCCTGATGATCACCGAACATGATGATGTGACCGTCATCGGAATCGGAAAAATGGAAATCTGGGACGGTGCCGACCTGTCCCTGCTGCGTGATTCCATCGTGCAACTGGTCAACGAAGATCACATTGGGCAAATCGGGGTCGACATGACATTTGTCCAGCATGTGCCCAGCGGCTTCTTCGGAATGCTCTTCGATTGGCACGAACGCGGAATCCGGGTCACTCTCCACTCACCTCGTACACGCGTTTGTCAGATGTTGTGGTTTCGCAAGTTCTTCCTTCCGGACGGAGACGGGAAATTCGTGCTTCATGACGGCGAAGGAGTGAATGAGGTCGTCGACGAAGATCTCTGGTCGCAAACCGACACTTTTCAGCGTGAAAGTTTTTCACTTTTAGAATCCAGCCGCTGATTTCCCCTGAGTTTCGCCGATAAAGTCGAATGGCATTATTAGGAAGAAGTCTCTAACCTACCGCAGTGAGCCACTTCTGAATTCAAGTCACGACGACAAGTAGACGATGTCGACGAACACTCCATATCCCCCATTTCGCCCACATCCACTCGTGGTTGGTGGTCATCTACAGACGATCTTCGGTGCATGGATCACCGGGACGCAAAAGACGCGTGAAATCTCCATTCGACGCCATATCGAATTGGATGATGGCGATCAGCTCGTCTTGATGGATGATTTCCCTGCCAGTCGCTGGAAAGATGGGGATCCTGTGGCTGTGCTGCTGCACGGTCTGGGAGGTTCTGCTGAATCCCCTCACATTCGAAGAATCGCACACAAGCTAAGAGAACAGGGCATTCGAACTTTCCGGCTCAACCTTCGCGGATGCGGAGCTGGCGAAGGTCTCTCGAAGAATCTTTATCACGCGGGTCGGTCTGAAGATTTGCAGTCGGCCATGGAAGTCATTCCCCGGCTTTGCCCAGGTTCTCAGGTTTTCCTTGCCGGGTTCTCTTTGGGCGGAAACATCGTCCTGAAGTGGTTGGGTGAACATTCCGAAACAGCTGTTTCGCTGGTCGACCGGGCCATCGCGGTGAATCCGCCTGTTGACCTCGGAGCATGCACAGCTGCAGTTCAACGTCGGGCCTTCGGATTTTACGATCGCTACTTCGCAAAGATGATGTTTCGTCAGCTTTGCAACTCGTTCGATAAATCCCTCATCGCCAACGCGATCGACGCGCCTCGACGAATCATCTGTTTCGACGAAGCCTTCACCGCTCCGCGATCAGGATTCCGGAGTGCAGCACATTACTACGATGCCTGTAGTGCCGCTCCGTACATTTCCCGCATCAACGTGCCCACGATGATTCTCTCCGCTGAAGATGATCCGCTCATCCCAGCCAAAATCCTTCACGATTTGGAACGCCCTTCCGCCGTTCAACTGCACATCGCCGAATCGGGTGGCCATCTTGGATACTTCGGTTGTACTGGAGATGATCCCGACCGATGGTGGGCCGATTGGCGAGTCATCGATTGGTTCACCAGAGAATCGACCGAAGCGCGACTCAAGTTCGCTGCCTGAAGAGTCTGATCGTCTTTCCGCCCGCTGCCGCCAAGCGTGGTCTGTCCGGTCCGTAGTTACCAGCGCTCAACTGGTCCGTTCGGAACCTTCAACAGTGCGGTCGGAACGGTCGCCACACGCTCTCCGTGCCGCTCAGCAACCTGCTCAACAATCTCGTTGAATTCGTCGATCGATTCAAACCGGCGTAGCCGATCTTCGAGGTCATCCGGGATTCCCAATCGCTGCCCGTACCAGCCCACGAATTTGCGAAAGAGGATGCAACTGTAATCTTCGTGCTGTTCGCACATCAGCGCGAAATGTCGCTTTAAAAACTCGATTTGATCGTTCCGCGATGGTTCGAACGGTTCAAGGCCTTGGGCTTTGTCAGCCAATTTCCGGAAAATCCACGGGTCGAGAATTGCGCCACGACCGATCGCAACCGCAGCACAACCAGTTCGCTGCCGCATCGCAATCGCATCTTCCGGGGAACGCACGTCACCGTTGCCGACGATCGGGATCGATTGGACCGCTTCGACGGTCTTTCGAATCCCGTCCAGGTCGACGTTTCCGTGAAACCCCTGCTGGCGAGTGCGGCCATGAATCGTGATCGCTGTGACTCCGCACTGTTCGAATTCGCGTGCCAGTGCTGGAGCGGTCAGGTGGTCGCGATCCCATCCGAGCCGCATTTTGACAGTGACCGGAACCGACACCGCTTCGACGACTTGAGACACAGCGGTGCATGCTCCATCGACGTCGCACATCAACCGGGCTCCTCCGCCGGAGCTGTTGATCTTCGCCATCGGGCAGCCCATGTTGATATCAATTCCCTGATATCCACGGTCTTCCAGCCACTTCGCAGCCTTCACCAGTTCAGCGGTGATCCCTGAGAAAATCTGAACTGACAGCGGCTGATCGCTCTCGCAGGTTGCCACCAACTGTTGTGACTTTCGGCTCTTCGCCACCAGTTGTGATGCAAGGACAAGGTCCGTCGTCGCGAGGCCCAGTCCGCCGATTTCGCGGATGACGCGGCGAAACGCCAGGTGCGTGTAGCCTGCGAGTGGAGCCAGAAAATAGCGGGAAGGAATACGTCGATTTCCGATATCGATCGGCGATTCGTCAATCTCTGAGGGGGCGGCAAGTGACACGAGCGAGACAGACTTCTGCGACAAGTAATGAGGGAAACAACCCGCACACTATGTCACAGAACGGGGTGAGATCAACTCGTCGGTCAATCTGAGGCGGATTTCATCGCGGACGCGTCGAAATTCCTGCATCTTTTCTTCGTCGCTTCCCGTTGCGTAAGCTGGGTCATCGAAGGGCCAATGCCAGCGTTCGACGTCGCCAGGAAAGAGGGGGCATTCCTTCTCAGCTGAGGAACAAACACTAATGATCAAATCGGGAGGCATTCCTTCGGGAGGAAGAAATTCGTTGATGTGCTTGCTTGTCTGCGTTGAGATGTCGACGCCAAATTCATTCATCGCTTCGACCGCCATCGGATGAACATAACCTGCTGGCTTAGCTCCCGCTGAGAGAGATTCGAACCGGTCCGAAGCGAGTTCGCGCAGGAGCCCTTCAGCCATCTGGCTGCGACAGGAATTTCCGGTGCACAAAAAGAGAACTCGCTGACGTTCCATTTCAAACCCTTCCTCAACGTTCAATTCAGATGTCTGCTGCCATGAAATCGTCCGCGTTTTTCAATAGGGACGACTCGTTGCCCGGAACACGGTGATGAAGTTTGATGACTTTTGTGTCAAAAACGGATGAAACCTTGCGAAAGTCTCAGAAGTGAAACCATCGAAAGACGAAGCCATATCGAATTGGTTTCTTTCTCCTGACTGCGGTCTTTACTCGCTTGGCTGTGGAGTCTGTTTGATCAGTTCGACCATCTCGGTTCCCAGTGCCTGACCGATTTTCGTGAGGATCTTGGCACTCCCAAGGTAGTGGTAACCGCGGTCTGATCCAACGTTGTAGTACTCGCTCCAATCCGAAGTCTTCCAGACTTCACGTTCTGCCAGCTCTGCCGTTTCCGAATCCCAGAATTCGACGGTCGGAACGAAGACGGCATTGTCGAGTGCTTCCGCTGCAGCTTGTTGGGCAGCTTGAAAGTCGCCGCGGTTTCCGTTCGCTCCCAGTTCACCAATGACGACCGGAAGATTCGGAGCGGACAGGTCTTTTCGAAGATCCTCGATCATCGTCGTCAGGCGAGTTGTGTACTGCTGATACTTTTCCTCGCGCTGCTCTCGATCGACCATGTCGTTCCAGCCCTGAAACCACACGAAGCCCGACAGTTGATACTCTCTCGGTCGACCTGCTCCTGGAAACAATTCGTCGGCGTTTGCAAGGACGTCGGAAACATGTTCCAGCATCAACCGATAGTCCTTTCCGTAAGACTGTTGAACATCTTCGAGTGTTGCTGTTGGAGTTCTGCGACGCATTCTTTCGAGATCTGCCTGAAGCTGCTCAGCGTCTGGTTGTGGAGAACTTGGCGAAAGGAAGTCTCTACGAACACTTCTTCCTCCCCAGCAAGTCTTGATGAGAAGAATCTGCTCATCGAATGCTTCGCCGACGACCCATCCGAAACCGAGCTCCGGACCGATTTTGAACTCGCGAGCTCCAAATCCCGGTTTCAAACTTCCGAATCGAGGTCCGTCAGTCGTCCAGACCCAGACGTCATTGCGTTGCGTCCAGAGACCATCTTTGTCTTTCCAGTGTTGATATTCTTGGGCTGTCTCCGAATTGTAGATGAGGTATTCAAGAGTTCGCAGAGAAGCGTGTCCCTGCATGTTCGACTGTCCCGCCAGAATGAAGACTTTGACAGGACCGTCTTTCGAAGCTGGCCACGGATCTTTGTCGAATGCTGAATCGGGAGTTTGGGCGAGAATGACCTGGCTCCCGAAACAGCTCAGGCAGAAAGCGATCAAACCGATCAGCATTCGGGATTTTGCAAAGCTCGGTGTACCGAGTTGGATCATTGATGCACTCCTTGGTTGATACGAGGAGATTGTGCGGTCCTGAGATGAAACATTCCCGAGCTCAGCATAACATCGATGAGTTTCGATGACGATCAATGGCTTCTGAACGCAGACACAGATGACTTCCAATCGATTCTACCTCCTGATGCGGATTTATCTGTTCCTGATCGGTCTCTTCGCCATCGCTGTCTGCTCACTCGTCATGTTCACGAGGTCTGATCCACTGGATCGCGCCGGGGAAGCGTTTCGAGAAAAAGACTTCCCCAAAACGCAACGACTGGCAGAAGGGTTCCTACTCGAAGCTCCTGATAGCCAACTCGCTCGAGCACTGTTGGCTGTGTCGCTCTTCGAACAGGGACAAAGTGAGGCAGCGCTGGATCAGCTTTCTCGTGAAAGCGATTCGCAGAACTCGCCATACATCGACGTTGTCAAAAGCGAAGTGTTGATCAAGCTTGGTCGGATCGACGAGGCTCAAGAGATTCTGGAATCGCTTCGCGAACGGTGGCACTTGAATCAATCGGGTGGGTTTCTTCTCCTTCAACTCTATCAGCGGCAAGGTCGGACTTACGACGCTTTTGAGATTGCTCAACGACTCCATCACGGAAGGTTCGTCAATTCAAAGACACTCGTCTCAGCAGTTGGGATTGGCAAGATGCCAGAAGGTTCGAGGCTCGATTCGAATTTGATAGAGGGCCATTCCGATGGACAACCGGTCAACCGGTTGAGTCTCGCGCACAATTCACTTCATCGAAGTCTTCCCGAGAGCGCATTGAATCTGTTTCGCAACGTCACCGCAGACCATCCAGAACTGGGAGATGCGCAAGGACGAATTGGGCAATTAATTTTGGAACTGCGTCCTCACGAGTTCCCCACGTGGCATGCGGCGCTGCCTGTCGCATGTGCAGACCATCCGGAAGTTTGGATGGCCAGAGGGCTTGGATGCGAAGCAGTCGGCAAGATCGACCAATCGAGGTATTGCTACACGCGGGTCTTGAGTCATCAACCTCGTCACCTGCGAGCGACTGAACGGCTCGCTGATCTGCTCGGCAATTTTCCCGATCCAGATCTTGCTTCAGAAGCGGAAGATCGAGCTCGAATACTCCGCCAACTTTCCGGGCTGTTGAGCGAGCACCAAGCTCGTTTCGATCAACAAACTGTGAAAGCCATTCAGCAGTCATTGCGGCAACTCAGCGACCCGCAATTGGCGGTTCTCTGGGGAAGAGCACAGCCCTGGCCAGACAAAGTGGTCGATTGGATTTCGCTTACTCCCTCTGTGCCGATTCCGAAAATCTCCAGTGATCTCAAAGAGCCATTCGTAGAGAGTCTTCGCAATTCGTTCGAATTACAGACCGAAATCGACTGGTCGAAGACACTTGCTCCATTGGCAAATCTCCAAGTGGATCAGCCGCAGAGACCGGTCGAAATACGATTTGAAAATGTCGCTGAGGATGTGGGCATCGATCTGACATACGACAATGGTTCCCGATCGGTCAATCCATTGAGTCATCTCGTGGAGACGACGGGCGGAGGAGTCGCGGTGATTGATCTCGATGCTGACGGATGGCCGGACTTAGCGCTCGCTCAAGGGAACAACTGGCGCAATTCCGATCCGGAAACTCAGCGTGTGGATCGGCTCTTTCGCAATCTCGGGAACGGAAAATTTGCCGACGTGACGTCGCAGTCTGGACTCACCCCGGCCGGTTTTAGTCAAGGAATTACGACTGGGGATTTCAACTGCGACGGCTTGATCGATTTGTACATCTGCACGTTGCGAGGAAACCGTCTCTATGAAAATCTTGGCGATGGCACATTCGCTGACGTTACCGAACTGTCACAGGCTGCTGGAGATGACTGGTCAATCAGTGCAGGGTTCGGCGATTTGAATGGAGACGGTCTTCCCGATTTGTATGTTGTGAATTATCTGGACCGCGATGCTGTGACTGACAGCTCATGTCTCCATCAAGGGAACCCACGTGCCTGCCCACCGACTCAGTTTGCAGCAGCGAATGATGTCTTCTATTTAAATCTCGGCGATGGAAGTTTCCGAGATGTTACCGCTTTGGCTGGTTTCGATGGAGCAGATGGGAAGGGAATGGGGCTGGTCATCGCGGACCTCACCGGGGGGCAATCGCTGGATCTTTATGTCGTAAACGACACGACGCCGAACTTCCTCTATCAGCTCGATCATGTTTCTGGCTCTGGAATTCCGAAGTATCGTGAAACAGGAGTTTTGGCTGGTGTTGCCATGGATGGAGAGGGACGGACGCAGTCTTCGATGGGCATTGCGACAGGTGACGTGAATGGTGATCAACAGCTTGATCTGTTCGTGACAAACTTTTACGGAGAGTCCAACACGCTCTATTCTCAATTAAGCGGGGCTGGGTTTGTCGATGAGACTTTAACCTTCGGTTTACGAGAGCAAAGCCTGCCTGTTCTTGGATTCGGGACGCAGTTTCTCGACGCTGATCTCGATGGCGACCTCGATCTGTTCGTCGCGAATGGTCATATCGACTGGTCATACGCCACCGGCGAACCCGACCGGATGACAGCTCAGCTTTTTGGGAATAACGGAGGTCACTTCCAGCGGCTTTCTCCCGAAGAGCTCGGGGAGTTTTTTCAGATGCCGGGGTTCGGAAGAGCAGTCGCAACCGTGGACTTCAATCGAGATGGACTTCGCGACATCGCAGTCACGCACATCGATGACCCGTTCGCACTTATGGAAAACCGTTCATCTAAGCAGGGAAACTGGTTTCGCATTCGACTGATCGGAACGGCGAGTGACCGAGTTGCTGTCGGAGCGACGTTGAAGGCTGACTTCAATGAGCAGACACTCACAGGAACAATCACTTCAGGTGATGGATATGCCTGCTCGAACGAAAAGACGATTCACTTGGGATTAGGTGATGCGCCGCTGATCGAACGACTCGAGGTTCGCTGGCCTAGTGGACTCGTTCAGGAGTTTGTAGATGTCCCTGCGAGTCAGGAATGGATGTGTATCGAAGGACAAACAGAACTGTTGTCGAGTGATTCGGGACAGTAGGTGCGCCGAAGTCTGTCTCCCGTTAAGTTCTACTCCGCTCCGAACCAAATCAGTTTCGTGTGATTGTCTCGTTGAGATTCAGAATTGCTCGAGCGACTGTCGTCCAGGCAGCGAGTTCCGCTTTGTTTGAAATGTCTTCGACGGGATCGAGGCCGACTTCAAGGAGTTGCTCCGCAGCAGTTTGGTCTTCTTGGTAGACCGTTCGGCTTCGCTTCAGCAGATCGAGTAGAATCTTTTGCTCAACAGGATCCGGATTTCGCGAGAGACATTCGCTGAATGCGAATTGAATGCGATCCGAATCTGCTTGATCTGCTTCAGTGAGAATCCGCTCTGCGAACGCACGGCCTGCTTCGACGAAGGTGGGGTCGTTCATCAAGACCAATGCTGCCAGCGGTGTGTTGGAGCGAGGGCGTTGAGCAGTACACTCTTCGCGGCTGGGAGCGTCGAATGCTTTCAACATCGGGTGCAAAAACTGGCGTTGCCAGTGCATATAAACTCCGCGGCGATATTGTTTGCCATCCTTGTCGGATTCGTATTCCCGAGGTGGAAAGTTGAGATGCCGATAGTATCCAACGGGCTGATAAGGCTTGGCGCTGCTGCCTCCGAAATCATCGTTCAGAAGTCCGCTCACAACGAGTGCGTTGTCCCGGACCATCTCAGCTGGCAGTCGAAATGAACTCTGACGCGCGAACAGTTGGTTGCCTGGATCTTTTGTTCGGAGAGATTCCGAAGCGACTGACGACTGGCGGTACGCCTGACTCATGACGATTTGTTTGATGGTCTTCTTGATGCTCCAGTCAGAGTTGATGAACTGGAGTGCGAGGTAGTCGAGGAGTTCCGGGTGACTTGGCGGTTCACCCTGCCCTCCGAAATCGTCGAGAGACCTCGAAAGTCCGGTCCCGAACAGCAGATACCAGAAGCGGTTGACTTGCACCCGGGCAGTCAAGCCGCCGACTCCATCTTCGGGATCGGTCAACCAGTCGGCCAAATCGAGACGAGTCGCTCGGTCGCCTTGATGATTCACTTGTCCGAGAAATCGCGGAACGGCAGCTTCGACAATCGGTCCGGAATCGTCGAGCCAATTCCCTCGCGGCAAAACACGCATGGTGCGTGGCTCGATGGATTTTGTGATCATGGTCCAGCGAGCGTTCTTCTCGATGGTTTTCTTTTCTTTTTCGAGGTCGGCTCGCTCTTCGGAATCTTCTTCCGTTAGCTGGGTGAGAGCTTCGTCGATTTCGCTTAAGCGTTCTTTCTGCTCCGGAGAAAAGATTGGAATTTCAGGCGGTCGTCGTGTCGGGAGAGCGTTGCTTCCGAGTTTGAAGTGTTGGGCCTCATCGACGTCGGCGAAAAAAGCAGCAAGCGAGTAAAAATCTTCGATCGTGTAAGGATCGTACTTGTGATTGTGACATTGAGCGCAGCCTACCGTGGCTCCCATCCAGACGGCCGACACGTTGCGAACACGATCAGCTGCGTAAATCGCGAGATACTCTTTCGGCTGCAAACCGCCTTCGTGGGATGTCTGAAGCAATCGGTTGTATCCGGATGCGATCAATTGGTTGAGGTCTTCGTCGTTGATCAAATCTCCGGCCAGCTGTGACTTCGTAAATTCATCGAAGGGAACATCGGCGTTGAAGGCAGAGATCACCCAGTCTCGGTACGGGGAGATATTGTGATCCTGATCTCCATGATATCCGACGGTGTCAGCAAAGCGGACCAGATCCAGCCAGTAAGCGGCCATGCGTTCCCCAAAGTGTCGGGAAGCGAGCAGGTCATCCACAAGCATCTCGTACGATTCTGGTGTGGGAGACTTGGCGAACTGATCAACGATTTCAGGAGACGGAGGAAGTCCGATCAAGTCAAAGTAGAGTCGGCGGACCAGTGTCACCGGGTCAGCTTGCGGAGAAGGAGACAATGACTCTTCATTCATTCGGGCTGCAATAAATCGGTCAATGTCTGTAGTCGCCCAATCTGCGTGTGCTCCCGGATCGGGGACAGGAGTGGAGCGAGGAGGAACATACGCCCAATAAGGTTCGTACTCGGCACCCGACTGAATCCACTCCGAAAGAAGTTGGATTTCGCTCTCCGTGAGTGACTTCCCCGAATCGGGCGGCGGCATCTGTTCGAATTCGTCGTCACTCAGAATTCGTTGGATGAGCAGACTCTCGTCGAGATTGCCTGCGACGATGGCGTATTCCTTCGCAGAAGCTTCATCGTCCAACCGCAAATCTGCCTGCCGATCTTCTTCATCCGGTCCGTGGCAAAAAAAGCATTTGTCCGACAGGATCGGCCTGATGTCGCGATTGTAGCTCGGAGGATCAGCAGAAAGCTCACCTGTCAAAAGGTTTCCGGCGATGCAGATGCTGAAGCAAATCAGGAATTTCGTGAGGAAAGATGTTGAGGATTCCATGTGAATCGAAAGGACTCCGTAACAAGATCCGCTCATGGATCGATTCTCGAATAAAAATTTCCTTCTATGATAGGCTCCCGGTCGATGTTTTGACTACCGTTTGAAGAGTTTGAGCTCAGAGACGTGAGTCTTTGAACTGACTTCTCAAGCAGGAGGCGTCTTGTCTGGCTCAATTTCTGAATCGTTTGAACGCAGTTCTGTTCCGTTTTGAGGATCGATTGATGAAGAAGGTGATGGCTCGTGAAGTGGTCTTGAGGATCGTTCGATGACACAAGGTTCGTCGTCGCGGGTGATTGCGATTGGAGACATCCACGGATGTTTTCACGCTCTCGATACATTGGTCAAAGTCGCTGACCTTCAGCCGGACGACACGCTCGTTTGTCTTGGCGATCTCATCGATCAGGGACGAGAATCAAAAGAGGTCCTGGAACTGCTGATCGAACTGTCGACTCAATGCAATCTGGTGGCGATCCGTGGGAACCACGAAGAAATGTTCCTAGCCGCTTTGGAGAGCGATCAAGCGAAAGAGTCGTGGATGCTCTTTGGAGGAACATCAACGGTCAACTCTTATCACTTTGGAGGAGACATCGATGCGGTGCCTCCTGATCACGTCGAGTTCATTCGGAGCACCGTCGACTTCTTCGAGACTGAGACGCACATTTTTACGCACGCTCTCTATCTTCCCGACGAGCCTCCCGAAGTGTGGCCGCCTCACGTGTTGCGATGGACGCTGATTGAGAAGCCATATCCTGAACCTCACATGTCCGGGAAGACCGTGGTCGTCGGACATACAGAACAACGGTCAGGCGAGATTCTCGATCTCGGCCACCTCATCTGCCTCGACACTGCTTGCTACAACTACGGATGGCTCACCGCGCTCGACATGACGAGTGGTGAAACGTGGCAAGCCAGCAAATGGGGACAATTGAAGGAACGTCCCAGCGAACCCATGCCAGTTCCAGTTCCCAAACCACCTGTTGCTGTTTGACGCAGCAGTTGGTCAAGTTCGAAGGTCTTCATCGCGCACGGTGAGTGGAGCTGGCTTCCAAGCTTACTCTATTCACCGATGCCAAGTTTGCGTTCCACTGCCTGGCTGAGCGTCTCACGAACCAGTTCGACGGGGATGCGATCGTAGACTTCAGCGAAGAAGCCTTCGACGATAACGTGCATTGCTTCGTATCGGGAAAGACCGCGACACATGGCGTAGAAAACCTGCTCTTCGTCGACCTGACCGGCGGTCGCACCGTGTGTGCAGCGAACGTCGTCAGCTTCGATTTCGAGTCCGGGAATGGCGTCTGCCCGAGCATCAGAGCTGAGCATCAAAGCATCGTTTCTCTGATAACCGTCGGTTTTTTGTGCGATCTCATCGACTTTGATCATCCCTCGCCAGACACAGCGAGAATGATCGCGGCAGACCTGCTTGTAGAGAAGGTCGGACGATGTATCCGGTTGATGATGAGTCTGCTGTGTGTAGTACGACAACAGTTGTTTGTCTGTTGCGAAGGTCACGCCGTTGACCTGAGCATGTGCTCCGCGTCCATCAAGGTGGACGTCCTGATGGATGTGCATCAGTTTCCCACCGAGGCCGCCAACGGTCCATTGCAGCATCGCATCGCGAGCCACACGTCCGGACTGGTGAGCGAAGTGGCGAACTTTTTCGTTCCAGTTCTGAAGCTGCACATATCGCAATCGAGCCCCTTGACCAACGATCAATTCGACAGCTCCGACATGGAGTCCGTCGGCGTTCTCGTTGGTACAAGATGTCTCTTCCAGAAGCGTGGCAGAAGCTCCGTCTTCAATGATGATCAACGTGTGGCTGAGATCGGCAGCCCCTTCTCCCTGAAGGCCAATCAAGCTGTAGAGCGGAACATCGACCTCAACATTTCTTGGGACATACAAAACTGCCCCGCCCGTCCAAAATGCCGCATGCCAAGCGGAGAACCGGTCCTGCCCGGCCTTCACAGCCTTCTTGAGGAAGTATGGTTCGAGAAGCTCTCGATGCTCGACGAGCAGTTCGGAAAGATTCCCGAACAGAACGCCTTGGCTCTTCAGTTCTTCGCTCAGAGACGAACTGACACACTTTCCGTCAACTTGAACGATCGCACCGCCGAATTCTCCGCGATTCTGCATGAGAGTTTCGAAGGATGTTTCACCCGCGCTCGACGTGTTGAGCGAGTACTTTTCCGGTCGAAAAGTCCGCAGATCGAGACGCTTAAACTCTTCGGGATCGAGCGGTTCAGAACTCAGTTGCTGGTACTGTTCGAAGGCGTCGCGACGCGATTTCTGAAGCCAGTCGGGTTCATTGCGGTTGCTTAGGAACGACTCGAAACCTGCGGCATCGAATGCAATTCGGTTGTCAGCTGTTGTGACTGCCATGGTGTTACGTTCTCAATCAGTTGAAAGCTGTTGTGTCAGATGACGACGAACGGATGAAGGAGGTCTGTAAGGTGACCCCGGCACAGGTTCATTATAGAACTGCGCGCTTCAATCATAGTCCTGAATGTTCGATTCCCCAGATCAAGAGGAGAGCAGGCCGTATTTCTCAAGCGTTGTACGCAGACTCCCCACGCTCGATTCACTCAGCTGTGTGAGTGGCAAGCGGACGTCTCCCGTATCCTGTCCGAGCAGGTTCATCGCTGCTTTCAGTGGGATCGGGTTCGTCGCCAGTCCGAGCATGTCTCGGCACAACGGGAAGAGTTTGTGATGCAGTTTCTGGGCTTCGGCGACGTTGCCTGAGTTCCAGGCGGTGATCATCGCTTTGACATCTTTTGGAACGATGTTCCCTGCGACGGAAACCACTCCGGAGGCACCAAGTGCCAGAAGTGGCAACGTCAGGCTGTCATCTCCGGAAAGGACCGTCAGGTTGCTGCCGTTGAGGATCTGGGATGCCTGATCCATCGATCCCGTCGATTCTTTGACAGCGACGATGTTCTTCAACTCGCCCAAGCGGCAAATGGTTTCGGGTTCGATGTTCTTCGCGGAACGTCCCGGGATGTTGTAAACGACCTGTGGAATGTCGACAGATTCCGCGATCGCTCGGTAGTGCTCGTAGAAGCCTTCCTGCATCGGCTTGTTGTAGTAGGGGGCGACGAGCAGTGCTCCGTCCGCTCCGACCTCTTTGGCTCGCGAAGTCAGTCGAATTGCTTCTGCTGTGCTGTTCGATCCCGTTCCGGCCATCACTTTGATGCGACCAGCAGCCTGTTCGCAGACGATCGCGATCACTCGCTCGTGCTCGTCATGGCTGAGTGTCGGGCTTTCACCGGTTGTTCCACACGGGCTGACAGCATCTGTTCCCGCCTCGACGTGGCGATCCACAAGACCTCGCAGCGCTTTCTCATCGACTTTACCATCTCGAAATGGTGTCACGAGCGCAACTGTCAGTCCTGCAAACATCTCCCCCTTGCGGGCCATTTTGAACTCCCGATTCTCTGTCTTGAATGAGCACCAATTTTTACATGACTCTGAAGCTTCTAAATCGAGCGGTTTTTCAACCCAGCTTCGACTTCGAAACAGCTTCAAGGATCATTCAGATTTGGCGGCTCGATAAAATTTGTCCGCAGCGGCTCGATTGAGTTTCGTTACGCATCTCCGGTTCTCGCCACTTCACACGCAGATCGGAGTGTTGCAAGAATCTGTGCGGTCTTCCTGAACCAACTCGTTCGCACATTGTCGCTGCAGAAGATGGATCAACTTCACATTTGATCCAATTCTCTCTGAAACGCATCTTAGAGAGATCGCCCTGCAATCGAAAGCGTCACAGTCTCCGTCCGGGAGAGTGTTTGAGAAGAGAATTCACTCGCCCGCAAGGTTTAACCACCGCAAATCAGCTGATCGAGGACGCAATCCCCGACTGTGGGATTAGATGTACGAAACGAATTGGCCTTAGCGAAAGGCAGGAATGGTTTCGTCCCGGAAATTGTCAGAAGTTTGAATTCCAGGCGGAAACGGAGCAGGCGAGTTCTCGTCGGCGCTGATCGTTGCAAATCCTGCTTTGGTCGCGGTTTGCTCTGAATCTGTAAACGGATCGAGGACGTCGATCACCGCCGGAGGTCGCTGCGAGCCTGTCCCGTCAGTGGGCATTTGCTGCGGACTGCCGCCCCCTTCAACTGGAGTTTTAGGGCTCGTGGTCTTGGGAGGGGTGGAGATCAAGTCAGGCGACTGGCGAACTGTCGCCAGAAACTTGGGGGGATCGATTTCGATCGTGTGAGATGCCCGAAATTCACGCCCGTCCGGGGCTTTCAGCTTCACGTGCAGTAGTACTTCTTCCCCGGCGGGAGGAGACTGCCACGGAAACTCAAACTTGAATCCTGAAGAAAGGAAGCCTGTGTGCCAGTACTCGAGTGCTTCCTGGCTGTTGAGTTCCCATCGACCAACGGTTCTCTCGCTCTCGGGGAGTGAGAGATCGATTGCTTCAAAGGTGATTTGACCCACCAGCTTGACGAGATCGCCGTCACCGTCATGGGGGTACACCATCGCATGGAGTCGCTCATCTCCCGGTTCGGAATCCAGATCCTGAGCGCCGGTCAACAGCGTGTTGAAGCGGATGCCCTCAATCGCAGCAATCTGCTCGGTGACTTCCGCAGAGACCAGTTGTGAACCGGTTCCTGCAAGTTGTTCTTCGAGCATCGCAGTCCGTCGCTGGGCGGTAATCAATTGATCGCGGACAGATGCCACTTCCCGTTCGTAGCGTTCAACAACGACTTCCTGTTCGCGCAGCTTTGCTTCAAGCAGATCGATGTGACTCGTTGATGCGCAGCCCAACATGCTGAGGAACAAACCTCCGGCCCAACCGAAACAAATTGTCCGGCCCCACATCCATGTGTTGGTCTGGTGCATCATGCTGACTCAGGTTTGTGGAATTTTCTACTCGAACTTCATGAATGAGGGTGATTTCAAATCTTCAACACAATCGGTTGCGGGCTACGATGTGTTGCTTACTGGCCTCGTTCATGAAGTCCGATTCGAAAAACGATTATCCTTCCAGTCCATGTGGAAGTCGGTCGAGGACACTGTCGATCAGTCCGTACTTTTGCGCAGTTTCCGGGTCCATGAAGTTGTCTCGGTCAGTGTCTCGTTCGATTTGTTCGAGAGTTTGACCGGTGTGTTTGATGAGGATTTCGTTGAGCTTTCTCTTCATCTTGATCACTTCTTTGGCGTGAATATCCAGGTCAGTCGCTGTCCCTTCCATTCCTGCCAGTGGTTGGTGAATCATGATTCGAGAGTTCGGAAGTGAAAACCGTTTGTTAGCTGCACCTGCAGTCAGCAAGAGCGCACCCATACTCGCTGCCTGTCCCATGCAGTAAGTCGCGACATCACACGTGATGTATTGCATTGTGTCGTAAATCGCCATGCCCGCAGTGACGGAGCCACCAGGGGAGTTGATGTAGAGATGGATGTCTGACTTGGGATCTTCAAACTGCAGGTAAAGCAGTTGAGCGACGAGCAGGTTTGCGACCTGATCGTTGACTTGGGAGCCGAGAAAGACAATTCGGTCTTTCAGCAGTCGGCTGTAAATGTCCATCGCCCGCTCTTCGCGACCGGACTTTTCGACAACAAATGGGACAAGATTTGACATGTGAATACTTTCGTGATTCCGTTGGTTTCGAAGATGATCACCCGAGTGAATATTGCGAAATTGGTCTCTGAGTCCTTCAGTGAGTTTGACGCGTGTCAGGACGCTGAGGAATCAGTTTTCGCCTTCGACTTCTTCATCACGATTTCGTCGATGAGGCCATACTCTTTGGCCGCAGCTGGTGAAAGGTAGCGATCGCGCTCTGTGTCTTTCGCCACGACTTCTTCTGGTTGTCCGGTGTGCTCGGAGAGAATTTTGTTCAGGGTCGAACGAGTTTCCAGGATCTCCTGAGCCTGAATTTCGATGTCGGAGACCTGTCCGCCCACCTGGCCGTAGGGCTGGTGAATCATCATCTTCGCGTGTGGGAGGATGTAGCGTTTACCCTTTTCCCCACCGGCGACGAGGATGGCTGCACCGCTGGCTGCCAAACCGACGCAGTAGGTGGCGACTTTACATTCCAGGAACTGCATTGTGTCGTAGATGGCGAGAGTCGCTGTCACCGATCCGCCCGGAGAGTTGATGTACATGTGCACGTCTTGATGACGGTTTTCTGACTGCAGGTACAACAACTTCATCACGATCATGTTCGCATTGCCGTCGTGAATCGGCCCGTCCAGGAAAATGATCCGGTTTTCCAGCAGGAGGTCACCGACAGTCATCTGTCGGGTGCGTTGGTAGTCTGAGTTGTATGGTTGAACTGGCGAAGGCCGTTCAAGGTTCAAGTCGAACATCTGTCTTCCTGTCAGTCGAGGCTTTGTTAATGGGAGATTGTTCGCGTTTCGTGCAACTGCGTCAATGTCGATCCCGCCCCTGGAACCGGTTGAATGTTAGAACTTGCAATACTGGATCAGCGTTCTCACGGTCAAGCGGTCGGGGAGGCAATTTTCAAATCGACGGTCGCTGATTGGATCGGCTGATGCGGTGGAAGGATTCATGTTAAGGGTCTTAAGCTGAGGCGAAAGAGCGTGAGCTGGCCGATTCGCAGAGATGTGAAATCCGACCGCTCCAAAACAAAAACAACTGGCCAGCGAAGTTTCCTTCACTGACCAGCTGGTACAGTAGGCGAATTGAGAGGTTCAGGGGACTTAGGAGCCGATCTCAGAACGATCTCAGGTTTAGTGTTGTGCTCGGATCACGACAGTCTGAGAAGACTGACATGGCGTCGTGTAGACGGCTGCCTGTTTCTTGCTTTCCCCCTTCGGTGGCATCAAAACAGAGTCGACAACATGAATGACTCCATTTGAAGCATCAATGTCTGTCGCGATGAGATTCGCGTCGTTTACCTTCGCGTGACCGCTCTGAACTCCGATTTCGACCGATGCTCCCTGCAGGGTTTTTGCTTTTCCAGCTTCGAGAGCTCCTTCCGAGTAGATGCGTCCCGGCACAACGTGATACTTCAGGATCGAAGCGAGTTTCGCTTTGTTTTCAGGCTTCAGAAGAGATTCAACGGTTCCAGCTGGGAGTTTCGCGAATGCTTCATCCGTTGGGGCAAAGACGGTAAATGGACCTTGCTGATCAAGAACTTCTGCCAATCCCGCTGCTTGTGCGGCTGCGATCAGTGTTTCGAAGGTTTTGGCTTCTTTGGCAACTCCAACGATTGATTGACTCTCTGGGAGGAGAACTGCGTCGATGATGTGAATGATCCCATTCGAGCATTGAATGTCAGTTGTCACAACTTTCGCTTGATCGACTGTCACTCCGTCTTTCGCTGCGATGTCAACTCGCTGGCCGTTGACTGTTGTCGCTCCAGAGAGCTTCACGACTTTCGCCGCAGGAACTTCACCAGCCACAACGTGATAGGTGAGAATGCCGGTCAGAGTTTCTTTGCTCTCGGGCTTTAACAATTCGTCAAGAGTCCCCTCAGGCAGATTCGCGAAGGCATCGTCGGTGGGGGCAAAGACCGTGAAGGGACCGTCTCCCTGAAGTGTTTCAACGAGGTTAGCTGCTTGAAGGGCAGCTGCCAGCGTTTTGAATGAACCTGCTTCGACGGCGGTCTCAACAATGTTCTTGTCGGCAGCGAAACCAACGGACGAAATCGCTGCAATTAACGCAAGGGGAAGGACTTTCTTCAACATGGTCGTTCTCACACTCATTCAATTTGAGGAAAACCGAACGATTAAAAACGTTCAAATCGTTCACTCTTGTTTTGTAGAAAGAGTGCCGATTTTGACCACGGAATTTCCAAGTATTTTCCGACTGATTGGAGCGATCGGTTCGCACAACCATCGTCATGACGTCGATGAATCAGGGTCTTTCTTCGGAGAAATCAACCGCCGAAGCTCCCACACCGCGGGCTGTCGCGATCGAAATTGGCTCACGTTTGAAGAAGCAGTGAGCCCATCAGATTTGACGGCGAAACGTCACTCGCTGGCGACTTGAGATGGTCGAATGATGAAGCTGAGGAAGAATGTTGCGAAGACGGCGACCAGGCACCCAGCTGCAAACCAGTCCCCGTACTTCACGTAAAAGCTCTCGCGAGGATCGAGCGGGACATCAGCAATTAAAGCCAGATTCCGCTGCCTGTGATAGCGACCTGTTTCCGGGTTTTTCATCGACTTGGTCGGATCCCGTTCCTCCCGCTTGGCATCGAGGTCGATAAAGTCATCCGGTTCTCGAACAACACCATCTCCATCGATGACGGCCGAGATTCCTGTATTCACAGCCCGAACCATCGGAGTGCGTGTTTCGATGGTTCGGAACTTCGCGGTGATCAGATGCTGGTCCAATTCGCTTGATCCATGAAACCAACCGTCATTCGTCAGATTGACGAGAACATCTACAGGAGCGCTGTCTCTTTCCTGAGCTTGATGGACGAGTTGTCTGACAAGGTGAGGAACTGTGTCCTCAAAGCAAATGACAGGCAGCAGTCGCCAGTCTTTGTACTGAAACACTTCGAGATTTGTTCCGGCCTGAATCCCGAAATCGCCACGAAACGGAGTCAATGACTGGATCAGCGGAAGTTGTTCGCGAAGTGGAATGTATTCACCGAAGGGGACGCGGTGAATCTTGTGATAACGGCCCTGAATTCCGGTTTGAGGGGCAGCAAAGATCGCCGAGTTGTAGACATCGACCTTGTCCTTCTCCGCCGCGAAAACACTTGCCCCGACGATCAACCCGGCATCGGTCATGTCTGCAATCGACGAGAGTCGTTGCTGGCTGTCTCCGGAATTCCAATAGTCGGAAGTCAGGCCGATTTCGGGAAATTCCTTCTCCAGGATTTCGTCGAGCTGTTCGTTGCTTAATCCCTTTTGAGTCTCGTAGACCGGGTAACGAAACATCCCTTCTGGCCAGACAATCAGATCAGGCTGAAACCGCACCGAGAGACCAGTCAGGTGATAGTGAACCTGAAAGATCTCGCCCCATTGGTCTCGGTCCGACTTCAGCGATGCGACAAAGTTCCCCTGGACGAGTGAGACCCGTGGACCGACCGGAAATGCTTCTGATCCGCGACGAATTTGACCGTAAATCATCGCCCCGATGACCAGTCCGACAGAGAGTCCAATCATCCCGAGTCGATGAAGAAGTGGACGATCTCCTCCGCTGGTTTGGATCAATAGTTTCTCATTCAGCGATGAGGATTCGTCAGTCGCTGTGTTGCTCTGAATTCCAAGCCCACGCCTGATCCAGCGCAGAGGCAGACACTCTGTGATCACCGCGTTGGAGAGCACGATGAGAAACGAGATTCCGTACGAGCCAACGAGATCGCTGATCTGAATCAAGTCGACCCAGTTGTGTTGAGTGTGTCCGAGGTAATACCAGGAAAAACCGGTGAACAGAAACGACCGCAGGTACTCAAGCCCGGTCCAGAGGATCGGCGCGAATACGAACAGGGGAATTCGAAATCGATGCAAGCATGTCCGGTTTAACCAGACGAAGATGGGCCAGAGAAAGGCCAAATAGAATGCCATCGCCGCCAGAGCGATATACATCGACGGATCACCGTATCGCATCCACTGAAGTGTAATCAGCCAGTAAATGAATCCGCTTAGGTACAGCAGTCGATAGGTCCATCCAAGCCGATCGGGAATGCGAGCGATCGACAAAAGGGGAACAAGGCTGATCCATGCCAGCCAACCCCAGTCGAGCGGAGTGAACGCAGCCCAAAGCATAACCGCAGTCGCGAGTGCAGCACGCAGGACAACTCCTCGTCCCGGCACTCTTTTCTTCTTCTGAGGACGTTCGACGATCTCTTGAATTCTGGCTGCATCGGCAGCATTCAGAGATGGCTCAGAAGCAGTCGCAGGCATGTCATCCATGGCATGTCCAGTTTCATCGTTTGGATCGAACGTTGATCATCGGTGTTGGAAGAAAGGACTCAGGCTCAGGCCGTTGAGCCGGTTTCAGTCGACTCTTAGCTTCCGAATGAAGGTCTGGACCACGCGAGGACTTGGACGAGTTCCCCGGCCTGGTACAGCTTGTCTCCAGCATCGAAAACGACGCTGCAATTGGCCAACAGGGTCGAACGTAAGTCGGATGATCCTTTCCAGTCGACCGGATTGACGACGGCTTTCCCGCCTTCGAATTCCAGAGTCGATGGAAACCACACCTGACGATCTCCCCTCTGCTGAAAGTCTCGCTTCAAATGTGCGTTCTGCAGAGGAACGTCCGTCTGGTTGCCTCCGCAAAACTTCCGCAGTGCTGTTCTGACGAACAGTTCAAAACAGACCATACTGCTCACCGGATTTCCCGGCAAGCCGAACACATAACACGGTCCGTTGACCGAGTCGTTTCGCGATCCAAACCAGATCGGCTTGCCTGGCTTCATCGCGACTTTGTGAAAAACGGGTTCAACGCCAGCTCCCGCCAGCACAGACGGGACAAGATCCAAAGTCCCGGCAGATACGCCACCTGAAAGGCAAAGCATGTCGCACTCGAGGCCAGCCTCAACTTTTGCACGCAGGTCATCGCGATTGTCTCGGGCGAGTCCCAAAACGACCGGGATTCCACCACACGATTCGACTTGGGCTGCGAGCATCAAAGCGTTCGAGTTCCGGATTTGTCCCGGACCGGGAGTTTCGCCAACGTCGACGAGTTCGTTTCCGGTGGCAAGAACCGCGACTCGGGGACGATGGTGGACGCGAAGGCTGGCTTTTCCGATCTCACCCAACAAGGCGATTTCTTGCGGACGAATCGACGACCCAGCGCTGAGAACTTCGGTCCCCTGCTGCATGTTTGATCCGCGAGGAATGATGTTCCATCCGGAGCGAAGTTGAGAAGGATCAACGCTCAGGTGGACGACTCCGTTTTCCACCAATGACAATTCGACAGGAACGACGGCATCCACATTTGGCGGGATCGGTGCTCCCGTCATGATCTGAACGGTTTCCCCGGATTGCAGTGGGGAATCCGATGACTCGCCAGCTGTAATTTGTCCGACGAGCGAAAGCGGCACCACTCCCTGAGCGAAGTCTTCGGTGCGAATGGCGAATCCGTCCATCATCGACTTGTCGAATGGTGGAGAATCGATCGGACTCAAAACCGATTCAGCGACGACATGTCCTAACGACTCGCTCAATGGCTTAAGTGAAGTCTCTCCAGGAAGGACTCGATCTCGGACTAGATCGAGAGCTTCGGTCACGCTCAGCATCGTCGGGCACTCTTTCATTGCAGCTTACAGCCCGAGTCGCTTATGAGCAGGGTCGATCAACCAGAGCCAGTCGTCGAAGAGGAATTCGAAACGAATCGCCAGCAAGGCGATTCGACCCATCACGGTATAGCCGAATGCAGCTCCGAACGTGACCATCAACACCCACACACCGATCCGCGAAACCTGACCGACAACACCGGTGTGTTCCACGGAGAAGAAGAAGTAAACGATCGCAGACAGGACGGAGATGACGAGCAGGATATTTTGGACACTCTCCCAAAACTGAAACTCGGAATCCGTCACGACCACAACGGGGACGATTGTGTTGTGGATCTGACTGATGAAATCTGCTTGAAGAAAGCCAACAAGCCGAATTCCGGCTGTTGACCCGATAATGAATGCCAATGGCCAGCGAGCGATCCACGCTCCTTTGGGAGAGAGCCTCCACAGAAGCATTCCGCCTAAGACAAGAGGAATCAGGAACATCCACCAGGATTCATCACGAACCGGCGACAATCCTGGCATCGCCCAGGATTGAATCCACGAGGGCCAGATCTTGCCCAGCAGATTGGGGATGATGACTGTCCAGAAAGCAATCACCATCCAGTACGCAGCGGAGACACCCACAAACACCGCTTCCGCGAATTTGTAGAACGGGTTGTCGCGATACAAGAACGAGAAGATGCACAACGTCAGGAAAGCAGCAACCCAGGTTCCCACTGTTCGAACTGGGCTGTAAACGGCCGTTCCGACGAGAAAGTCGTTGTACGTGGCTGATTGATATTGCCCGTTGACATCTGCGACGTAAGCAGAACCTGCTCCGATGAAGACAGCTCGATAAATGAGCCACCCGGCGAAGAGGAGGCCGAGGATCGCCCAAACCTGTCGTTCTGATCGGGTCGATTGAGGGTCTGCAATCTCTGCAGTCAATGGTCACTCCGTGGCAACAACGGCAGTCGATGGAACGCAACAAGTATTTGGCGCGAGCGATCGCTTCTGTCGACGAAAACAATCGACTTCAAAACGTGAACAATAACGGAAAATACCGGCAGCCTGTCAACTCTTGCAAGTCGCTCACCCTCTCTTGAGGTGGAATGACTTCAAGAGAACATCGGGATTCAAGCGTCCGAACTGAAACACCGAACCTGTTTCGACGTTGTGGAAGACGACTTCACCCGGGCTGAATAAGTGGGGATCAATCTGATAAAAGTCTCGCCCAGCTGCTTCGAAGATTTCGATAAAGGGTCGCCCATACATCTCAGAAGATGATGCGGGGACTTTGGGACCGAGTTCGCGGATCATGTCGTCATCACCACGTACCCACAGCGTTACACTGCCACCGTACAGGATCGCATCGTTCGTGCGTCCGATTCCGGTGAGATCGTCTGCCGCTACGGGAGAAATGGGGGCACTGCCGCAGGCCGATTCGACTCGACTCACATCGAATCCCAATTCGAACAGCTTGTGCATCGCTGTTTCGACCGAACGTGAAACGACTTGAAAGTTCCCCGCCACGCTGGACGTCGGTGCGACGAGAACCGCCACTCCATCGACCGGAACGTTGCATTGATCGGCAATCTCCTGAATGACGTCATCGGTCGGAAGCGCACCTGCTTCGAGGACTCCAACAACGCAGTCAGAAACTTCCTGATATTGAAGTGTTTCAAACAGCGGTTCTGATCCGCGAGCCGTTCGCATCGGACCGCTCGCCATTGCGAAATAGTCGTCGACTTGAAGCTGCCAGCCTGCGTACTGGCTGAGTAAACACGATTCGACAGGATCATCTGTCTGAACAAAAATGTGCGGCCAGCGAACGCCTGCTACGTCACCGGGGACAATCGAAAAGTCCGACAGCCCGGAACAGCAAATCTCCGCCAGTGCCAATCCTGCTGAGAGATTGCCAGGCACGTTGACGCCAAAGTCGAGAACAATCCCGCTGTCAGAAGAAACGGCCGGCTCAACGCGAAGTTCGTCGAGGTTGTACAGGACCTGCTGAACGAGGTCCCAAGCTTGATGATTCAACGACGGTTCATCCTCAAAGAGGTCGCCATCCCAGTCGTCTTCATCGTCGTTCATCGTAAAAACCTCTCAGCAAATGTGTTGTGAACACGAGTTGTAGCAAGTGCTGCCGGTTCCGAGTACCAAGCTGAAACAGGCTTTGAAGAGAGAGTGTCGATTTCGTGTCGATTCCAGAGGCTTCTTGCTCGCTCGGTAGAATCTCACTCAATCACTCTCAATGACGCTGGAGCGTTCGAGTTCTGGAAGCAGACGGATGACCGGTAGCGCAGCAAGCGAAATGAGGCACATCGCCAGCATGGCAGCAGGATAGCCATGTGATGCTGTGATTCGTCCGCTGACGTAGCTTGACCAAGATTCGCAGCCGTTGGTGGCTCCCATCATCGCGCTGAATTGTGTGGCGGCGATTTCCGGACGCGTCAGGTTCATGAACAATGTGTACGACGAAGCTGTGAACGCGCCAATTCCCACAGCAGTCGCAGCCAAAAATACGAGAAGCCAAGCGTTTTGCCCGGATTGATCCCAGTAGGCGACTCCTGCAAGCAGTGTCACGGTCGCTGCAATGGAAGTGAGAAACCATTGTACACAGACTTTCGACCCGTATCGGGTTGTCAGCCATCCGCCGAGAAGTGCACCAGCGACCATAAACCCGATCATCGGCCCCAGCGAGAACCAGCCGATCGTCGATTCTGAGTAGCCGCGATCAACCAGAAATGGCCCGTAAATTACTTCCAACGACTTGAAAGCTGCCCCTCCAATGAATGCGAAAATCAGTCCCAGCCACGTTCGAAAATCGGTGATCGCCAGTTTCAGCGAGGGCATCATCTCGCGAGGTGCGGGTTCACGACCCCGCCGTGAGGCAGCGTTTGAGACCGTCGCGACGAGAAACATGGAGAAAGTGGTCGACAAGATCAGCAAAGCGATCACCCACTCCCGGCTGAGATATTGCCCAATGACCAATGCTCCGCCACCCATTGATGCGCGGCCGAGCAACATTCCGACCTGCATCCAGGCATTGTATGCAGCTCGCTCTTCCGGTTCGGTCATCGAAATGCACATCGCATCGATCGCGACGTCTTGTGTCGCAGCTGCGCAGGCATGCACGAACAAAAGTGCGGCCAACGTCCCAAACTGATCAACCGGATCGAGCCAAAACAACGGGATGAGTGTCGATCCCATCACGCTTTGGGCTGCAATGATCCAGTGTCGATGCGTCCAGTTCGAACTTTGGAAAGCATCAATGACCGGAGCCCACGCAAACTTGAAGCTCCATGGGAGAACTAGAATGGCTGCCAGCCACGTGATTTGCTCAACCGGCACGCCTGCTGATCGGAGTTGTGTCGGAAGTGCGAGCCAAATGAACCCGATCGGAGCACCTTCGCTGAAATAAAGCGATCCGAAGAGCACTTTTCGTCCGGTGACCGTCTCGAACCATTTCATGTCACTCACAGTCGGTTGTCAGAGAACTGAATGCCTTCAACATTTTCGCTGAATTGAGGAAATTGATATGCCGTCCAATGACTTCTATCCGTTACAGATCTTCAGGATTTCATCTCGCAGCGCCGGAGTCGTTGAGATCCCGTTGCCTCCAGTTGCAGTTGATTCCCCCGACCACGTCATGAAGACTCCGCCCGCTTCCTCGACGATCGGAATCAAGGCAGCTGCATCCCATTCCGCAAGCAGCGGATCGACCATATAGTCGGCCCGACCCGTCGCGACGAGAATGTGTCCGTAGCAGTCACCCCAACTGCGTGAGAGGGCGCTCGCAGTTGAGAATTTCTCCAAAGCATCCATGCGGTCAATGTCCTGAAACCCTTCGACAGCAGTGAAGAGGAACAAGGATTTCTCCATTGAGTCCTGCGAACTGACCTGAGCACGAACGGGAGACCCGTCTCCCCGCTGCCACCATGCTCCACCGCCACGACGCGCGTACACCACTTCCTTCAAAGCTGGGATTCGACAAATCCCCGCGACGCAGGTCTCCTCGTATTGAAGCCCGATCAACATTCCGAAGAGCGGAACGCCATGAATGAACGACTTCGTGCCGTCGATTGGATCGAGAATCCAACGATAGCCACTTGTTCCGGGTTGCTCGCCGAACTCTTCTCCAAGAATGGCGTCGTCCGGAAACTCCTGAGCGATCTTGCCTCGCAAAAACTCTTCCGCTCCACGGTCAGCGACCGTCACGGGTGAGCTGTCCCCCTTCAATTGGACCTGAAGATTTGAGTCGAGAAAGTACTTCATCACGATGGCTTCCGCTCGCTCGGATGCCTCGAGAGTAAACTCAAGTCGCTTCTGAATATCGTTTGAATCCATCGCTTTCCCGTCCCTCAAAACTTTCATCATTCTTATTGATGCAGAGCATTAGTCGGCCTTCGATTCTCGCGCTGAAGGCGGTGTTTGCTCGTGCGAGTCGCTGCAAACCAGCAATGAAGTTGCTCTAATCCCCAAAGTCACCGTTGTGACGCATTGTTGATAAATACGAGTACGAACTCAATTCGTGACCCGATTGCTCTTATGAATTCCAATCTTCTCCATCGCATTCGTTTGAAAGGTCCGTGGGAAGTCCTGCCGCCCGGAATCAGCCTCGAAGACATTCCAACTTCAAACCAGGATCTGACTTGGCAGCGACACTCAATGCCGATGGACTGGCGAGCCTTGTTCGGAGAGAGCGGAGGAACAGCCTGGTTTCGCCGTCGGTTTCATCGTCCGTCCGGGTTGACTCCAGATGAGTGCGTTCAGATTTACATCCCTGAAGGTGTGGGCGACGTTTCAGACTTTCATGTCAATCAAAGCGCGTTGAAGCCTGTCAGCGAAGAGCCGCTTCGATTCGATGTCACGGCCAACCTTGAAGACTTCAACGAATTGCTGTTCGCGATTACTTTCGAACCAACAGAAACTCGTTCGCTCCCCGGCGGTCTGTGGGAAACGGTCTTCGTCGAAATTCATTCGAAGTCAGAGTGAAGCGAACATCACTTGGAGGACGATTCGTTGGGGCGCTTGATCTTATAGAGGTGACCGAACGTTCTCAGGAAAATCGCTCCATTGGCAATCGCAGGTGAAGCGCGCATACCTTCATCGAGAGTGTTCTTGGAGAGGATTTCAAACTCCCGACCCGCTTTGATGACGATCGTTTCCCCTTCTTCATTGCAGAAGTAAATGTTCCCATTGGCAATGATCGGGGAGGCAACGAACGTCCCTCCGACGCGGTCGGTCCAGACTTCTTCTCCTGTCTCCGCGTCAATGCAAATCGCGACCCCGTTGTCGGTCACCATATAAATGAGACCATCGTGGAGGAGCGGGGTTGCCAATCGGGAGTTTCCGCGAGGGCGATCCCATAAGACGTGGGACTCATCAACGTTTCCTTGCGTCGTCTCGTCGAGACGCACGCACAACAAGTTCGCGTTTCGGGAACCTGTGTTCAGAATGGCATTGCCTCGAAAGAATGACGGTCGCGCAGCTGCGTTGTAGTCGTCATGAGTGATGGTCCAGAGTTCTTCACCAGTTGCAGCGTCGTATCCGAAGGCCGCTCTTGATCCGGCAGAGACGAGATGAACTCGGTCGCCAACTTCGATGAGCCCCGGAGTGCTGTACGCTTTTCTCAAATCGCCTTCACGTTTCGGCTGTCCGTTCTCGTCGAGGTCATCGTAGTCGGTCGTTCTTTCGGTGAGCCAGAGAGTCTCGCCGGTCTCTTTGTCGAGTGAAACGAGAAACTGCCGATCGATGCAGTCGAACGTCAGAATCAGGGAATTTCGGAAGAGAACAGGAGACGAGCCCGGTCCGCGGAAGTGCCTGCCTTCGATGTCTCGTCTCGTCCAGATGACGTCTCCGGTTGATGAGTTCAGCTTTGCAGTGCCATAGCTTCCGAAGTGAACGTAAACAGCTCCTTCTTCCAGCACGCAGCTGGGAGAAGCGTAGGTGTTGATGTTGTTGCCGAGCGGTTCAGGGTCTGGATTCTCGAACAACAGCTTGTGAATCAGGATCTCTCCCGATTCTTCATCGATGGCATAGACGAACTGTTTTGTTCCATCTTCATTGGCAGCCGTTAACCAAATGCGTCCTTCTCCGATGACCGGTGTGGAATGGCCCTGTTCTTCCAATGAGATTTTCCAGGCAACGTTCTCTTTCTCATTCCACTTGATCGGAAGGTTCGCTGCATCTTTTTCGTCGGCAGACCCATTGAAGTGAGGTCCGCTGCGGTCCGGCCAAGGCATCGTGTTTTCCCCGTGGACGTTTTGTACGCTGACCAGTGAGATCAGGCAGACGAAGAAGACGCAGTCGCGACAACGATCTATGAGCATGGTTCGGCTCTTCGAAAACAGTGTTTCAGAAAGATCTGGTGCAAGCACTCAACAACCGTACAATCGAAGAAGTCCGACTGAGTGGTGGTCATTGAGGATCGATTGGCAGGAACGTATTCAGGCGAGTTCAGTGAAACTGACTATGAAGGTCTAATTCGGGACGGGGATGGTGTCAATCATCTGTTGAATAATGATGCGGGCGCGGTTTCGCTGGCCTTCGCGAATCACACCGCTACAGATGACGCGATGAGCGAAGACCGGGCTCGCGAGGCGTTTGACATCATCGGGAATGGCGAAGTCTCGACCTTCCACGAGTGCCAGGCTTTGAACAGCCCGGTACATCGTCAATGCCCCTCGAGTACTGACACCCAGCGAAAGCTCACGACTTTCACGTGTTGCGTCGACGAGATCAAGAATGTAATCGGAGATCGAATCATCGACTCGGACTTCACGGACCTGTTTCTGCAGTTTCGAAAGCTGTTCCGTCGACAACACGGAGTTCAGTGTTTCAACTGGTTCGCCGGAACGATGGCTTGTGAAAACTCGACGTTCGGCATCGCGCGATGGATATCCGATTTCCGTACATAACAGGAATCGGTCCAACTGGTTTTCCGGGAGAGGATATGTTCCTTCGAACTCGAACGGATTCTGCGTCGCAAGCACAAAGAATGGCTTGCTGAGCGGATAGGTCTTGCCATCGACGGAGACCTGATGCTCCATCATCGCTTCCAGTAAGGCGCTTTGAGTTCGCGGAGTGGTTCGATTGATTTCATCTGCGAGGAGAACATTCGTGAAGATTGGCCCTGCGCGAAATTCGAACTCCCCTTTATTGGGAAGAAAAATGCTCGATCCCAGAATGTCGCTGGGAAGCATGTCCGGCGTACATTGCAGACGCGAGAATTGACAGTTAAAGCTGTGAGCGACTGCTTTCGCGAGGGACGTTTTTCCAACCCCCGGAGCATCTTCGATGAGCACATGCCCTTCAGCCAGCAAGGCGACAACTGCCAGTCGAATGACTTCTTCTTTTCCTAATAAAACTCGCCCGATATTCTCCTCGAGAGACTGGATCAATGCGGCAGAATCGCTTGTCACTAAACACTCCACATCAAGTTTCGGAGAGGATCGGATAAGAGAATAATCAAGAATTGGACCGCATTATAGGAGAAGAACGAAATGGTTCACCTGAGCGGCGACGATTGGACCAGAATTCATCAATAATTACGAATCTTTCGAAATCAATTCCGGCGAATTCTCTTGAATCTTGAGGCTGATCGGAACCCACTTTTGTGATTTGATCACTACAATTCTCGTTATGAATGTGCCCGAAATCCCCTTCAATCGAATTGCGATCGTGGGTGTCGGACTGATTGGTGGATCGATCGCTCTGGCATCTCGAGAGAGAAATCTGTGTCGATCAATTGTCGGCGTCGGCAGAAATCCCGATCGCCTGAACGAAGCCATCGCTCGAAATGTGATTGATTCCGCAGTCTCGTCCATCGATTCGCTGGAAGACGTCGATCTCGTCATTGTGTGCACGCCAGTCGATCGAATCGTCGACCATGTCGCGTCGATCTTGAAGGCAACTCCTTCAGAGACGCTGATCACAGATGCTGGGAGTGTTAAGTCTGGAATTTGTGAGCAGGTGCTCGAACTCGACGGTGGCAGAGAGCGATTCGTCGGGTCACATCCGCTGGCTGGGTCCCATCAATCTGGATTCGAACACGCAACGGCTGACTTGTTCGTCAACCGAAAATGTGTTGTGACTCCCATGCAGGAGACCACTCCGGAACTGACGGAAACCATGATGCAGTTCTGGAAGAATCTTGGAATGCTGGTCCACACAGCCACTCCAAAAGAACATGACCGAATTCTGGCGATGGTCAGCCACCTGCCTCATTTGGTCGCTTCTGCACTTGCAGGCATTGTGCCAGATTCGGCACTTGCGTTTGGCTCGACCGGATTTCGTGATACCACTCGCGTCGCTGCTGGCGATGCCGACTTGTGGACCGCCATCTTCAACGACAACTCCGATCAGATTTGTGCCGCGACGTCTGATATGATCGAGAGACTGTCGGAGTTTCGCACTGCCCTTAAGAATGACGACAGGGAAGCGATTCAGAATCTCCTCGAGTCCGGGCGGGTCAGTCGAAACGAGTTTGAACGACTGCAAGAGGCTTCTCTTAGAGAAACACAGTAGAAGTTGAAGAAGGTGTCATGATGAGTGTTCTTCGTAAGATTGGAGCCACCGATATCGAAGTGACTCCGGTCGCGATGGGGTGTTGGCCAATTACCGGAATTACGAGTGTCGATGTCACCCGTGATGCCAGCCTGCAAACTTTGCAGGCTGCGTTTGATTCCGGAATCAACTTCTTCGACACTGCTTACAGCTACGGGTACGAAGGCGAAAGCGAACGGATGATCGCCGAGGTCTTGGGCGCTCATCGAGATGAAATCGTCATCGCGAGCAAGTGCGGACTTTCCTGGAACTCAAAACGGGAGAAAGTTCATGATGCGCGGCCGGAAGTCATTCGTCGGCACTGCGACGAGAGTCTCCAGCGGTTGAACACCGACCGCATCGATCTGTACTACTTGCATGCACCAGATCCCGAAACGCCCGTTGAGGACTCTGCAGAAGTCTTCAAGGAGTTGCTCGATTCAGGCAAGATCCGGGCTGTCGGTGTTTCTAACTTTCACACCGTCGAATTGTTCGAGCGGTTTCGAAGCGTTTGCCCGATCGCGACGGCACAGCCTCACTACAATATGCTGCAACGTGAAATCGAAGATTCCATTCTCCCGTGGTGTGTGACGAATCAGGTTTCCGTGATTCCGTACTGGCCGCTCATGAAAGGTTTCCTCGCGGGAAAACTTTCGCGAGATCACAGCTGGGACCCGAAAGACGGTCGCCAGAAATACGAAGTTTTTCAGGGCCGTGAATGGGATAAGACACACGACTTTCTCGATGAACTTCGTCCGCTCGCGGAGACTGCTGGCATCTCGCTCGCCCAACTAACGATTGCGTGGACGATTCAGCGTCCCGGAATCACTTCTGCTTTGTGCGGCGCGAAACGTCCTGAGCAGATTCAGGAAACCGCGCAGGCAATGGAGATTCAGCTCCCAGCTGCAACCATCAAAGCGATTGATGAGGCGATCGTCCGTCGCGGACCAGTTATCTCCCGTCCGGCGGTGACATAACATGGGGGCGACGAGGAAGCTTCTCCCCCACTGCGCGGATGCCTTGAGTCGTCTTCTTCAAGTCGGCCAATCGCTTCAGAACATTACGTTCCGTGTTGTCCACTGAATCTTCCGGATTGCTCGCGTCGAGTCGCGTGGACTCCTCATACCATTCCACGAACGCGTTCAGTTCATCCTGAAGTCGATTCAAAGCGTCGTCTTGTCGGAATTGCACGGTTTGAACCGGTTCTCCCAAACGTAGCTTTTTCAAGGTCTCTTCAACCCGCTGCAGCGGGGCAGAAATCGTTTCAGCCGATCGCGAGATTGCTCGCAGCAGAAGCGGTGTCGTGACCGCAGCTGTTAGCACGAGTGGATAGGCCTGAGTCGCGAAGTGAAGATAGAATTCCCAGAGATCAAGAGTTGGTGCAGATTGTTGTAAGTAATTGACAAAAAATAAGATGTGCCACAGTGCAATGTGGTAAGCCGCCCACGCAAATGCGCAATTCGCCAGGAAGTTGGCGGGAAGAACTAGGCGAGACTCCGTGCTCTGTTCGGCCTGCTGTTGGGTTTCCAAAACCATCACAACCTCTATATCTGTAAATCTCCGAATCAACCCGCAACCCTATCTCGGCCACGCTTGCAATCACCCTTCAAAGCGGAAATTATGGGGAAATCACTAAGCGGGACAGAACGGTATTGAGGATTATGCTGGACGTGCATGTCAACAATTCAAGCACGTCGACCGGTTGACGTTCGCGGTGACTGTCAGGCACGATATGGGTCGCTGCCACGAAAACAGGTTCCCAATCGGGACTGCCGACTTCTTCCTTGTAGCCTCGAAATCCATGGCAATTCAGTTTCACTGTCCATATTGCACCGCAACCGTGCGGGTGAGAGATGACGCTGCTGGCAAAGTCGGACAATGTCCGAAGTGTGGTTCACGTGTGAGGGTTCCTGCTCCTCAAGCGAACCCACCTGCTTCACCGGAAGCGGTCGATCCCAGTCTTGCCGACACGGACGAGTTTGAAGTCTACGATCCCGATTCTGCGCCGCTGCCGGAATCTCAGAAAAAGTCATCTCGCAGCGCTGGTGCACCTGAACCAACCGACCCTTTGTTGAAAACAACTACGGAATTCAACCTGTCAGAACCAAGCTCCGCTTCACCGCCGGAAAATGCCACTGATTCGTTTCAGTTCGGTTCCTCGGAACCAAGTTCCATGCGTTCCTCGCTGCCTCGTCGACGTCGCAAACGTCGCCTTGGTATGCTCCTGCCGCCTCTGTTCTTCGGCGGCCTGCTCGTCTTGCTGGGAGTGTTTTATTCACTCCAGACACAACCAGTTTTCACCGGAACGATTTCGGGAGAGCGGTTACCGGCGGATCACATTCTTCGAATGGAATTGAAAGCGGACGACTTCAGCATTCCTCAACAACGCTTCAACACTGTCCTCGAACAGCTTCGCGAAACACCCACGACGGTGCGCAGTAATCTTGTGGTTTTGGACCTCGTTGCGGATGGAGACAAGCTGCGAATGACGTTGAGTCCGGGGCGTCAGGCGGAGTTTGTCAAAGCTCGCCTGCTCAGCCTCGCTGACATAGACACGTTTTATCAGGATCAGTTTCGAGAACTGGAACAGCAACGGTTTCAGGAGTTGAAGGCCAGCATCAATCGCATGTTTGAGGAGTGGTCCGATCCGCAAGCGAGTTCGCAGAATGCGTTGCTCCCTGAGTATCGGCAAGCTGTCGTCTACAATACTTTTGTGAGCGGACTGGGACGGATCTGTCACGCAGTCCAGGAACAAACCGCCTATCCTTGCGTCTACGAAAGTCAGTCTGGCGACTTCTATTTTCTGGTTCCGATCGGTACGGAGTCATTTACGATTCGGGAACGCAAAACTGCTGGCGACAATACGATCCTCCCATCTGAGTTTGCCGTCGAAGTGAACGTCGCTCCGCAAATCGCTGAGGATTTGACGATTGAAGTCGAGACTCATGAGACCGAGCCTGAAGACTCTTCGGATATGGAATCGGACGCGGAGAGTGAGCCGTCCGATGATTCGCCTTCCGACCCAGAGTCGGCGGATGATCCTGATTCGGATTCGAACTCAACAGGGCAGTGATTACTGAATCGTCAGGGTTGGGAAGTCATCGCATTAAATGACTTCGAAGTGGGGAAGATCTTCCCTAAACTCCTCACTAACTTACCCTGAAGCTCTTTCTGAATCATTGAAGGTTTCGGTGAACCATTCGGTTACCAGAGCTTGGGTTTATTGCGAACAGGAATCGCTGTGCGGATTGCGATCTTAGGTCACACTGGAAGTTGGTATGTGGAACAACTGCTTCAAGCTGGCGAACGACGGGGCCACGATTGCGAAGCGGTCGACTTTGAACGGCTGGCGTCGTTCGTCAAAGACTCTACGACCGAAGTCACAAGCGATGGAGTAAAACTCTCCGGTATTGATTGCGTTATCGTTCGAACAATGCCTCCGGGATCATTGGAACAGGTGGTTTATCGGATGGATGTCCTACTGCAGTTGCAGGAAGCGGGAGTTCGGATCGTTAACCATCCACGCGGGATCGAATGTGCGGTCGACAAGTTTCTTTCAACTTCTCGATTAAGCGCGTGTGGAATTCCAATCCCGCGCACGATCGTGACTGAAACGACCGATCAGGCGATGGAAGCGTTCTCCGTTCTCGGACAGGATGTGGTCGTCAAGCCCCTGTTCGGTGCGGAAGGGCGCGGGATTATTCGACTTTCCGATCCGGATCTCGCCTTCCGATCGTTTCGCGCGATCGAACGTCTCAATAGCGTGATTTATCAGCAGGAATTCATTCTTCATGAGGGCTTTGATGTTCGAATTCTTGTGTTGAATGGCAAGGTTCTGGGGGCGATTCGCAGAAGCCATCCGACCGACTTTCGAACGAATGTGGCTCGTCAGGGAAAAGCCAGTTTGCATCGTCTCACACCGGAAGAAGAAGCTATCGCCGTCGCTGCTGCCGGGGCTGTGCACACGTGCTTTGCAGGTGTTGATGTGCTATACGACCTTTCCGGGCGCTGTTATGTGATTGAAGTCAATGCTGTGCCGGGCTGGAAAGCGTTTCAATCCACAACGAAGATCGATGTCGCCCAGGCACTGTTTGAATATCTTGAGGAATAAAAATGTCACCCGCTCCGAACGATGTCATCGAAGCCCTGCTCAACGATGCCCCTGACCTTCTCCGCTGGTCCGGAGCTGTGGCACGCAAGCTCCGTTCATTCAACATTGCTCTCGAAGGAAAGTCCTCCGGGAATGCGAACACGGATGCGCTGACACTTGCAGATTTGACCGTTCAGGAACTGGTTGTCGCTGGTCTTCGTGACCGTTCGCCCATCCTGCGTGAATGTCGCATTGAAGCTGAGGAAGAGAACGGAGATCTGGGAGCATTTCGTGAGGATGGAGAACTGACCATCGCTCTCGATCCGATTGACGGAACGAAACAGTTTCGTGATCGAACTGGCAATGGCTATTCCGTCATGCTTCATCTTCGCACACGGGATGATGTGTTGTTCTCGCTGGTCTATTGTCCCGAAGATGGACCGACCGGTTCTTGGACCATGGCCTACGGAGACACATTGAAATGCGGTCCCGACGACTTGAGCGTGTCTGCTCAAAAATGTCTTGAGGCGATGCCCAACATTCAGTCGAGCAACCGACCGGATTCTCGCAAAATCTATCTGATTGGATTCCAGAAGAACGATGCAGCGAATGCCGAAAAAGTGACAGCTGCCGGACTCGAGGGATTTCCGCCCGACGAAACACCGGGAAGCATCTATCCTTTGCTGGCCACGGGCGAGTTCGGTGGGTCGCTGATTCATTCTCCGAATATCTACGACTATCCTGTGTCGATGCAGATCGCTCGACTTCTGGGAGGCGACAGCGTCTGGGTACACAATGGTGAACCTGTTCACTTCGAAGAGACGTGGATGGACGACCGGGCGTCGATGTTACGACTGCCGGGAATTGTGGCCACTGCCGATTCACCCGAGAAGCTTAAGATTCTCGTGGATCTGGCGCGAGACTGGAATCCGGTTCGTTACGTCGACTAAAGCAAGTTGCCCTTTCCTGTGCACTCGCTTGCTTTGTTGCACAAGATAAAAGCTGTGCTTGCTTGAGCGAGATTGTCCACACCAAACCAAAAAATGCTCTATGACTCTGGCGAGTGATTCAGTGTGGACTACAGCGAAGTCATCTCAATCATTTTCCCTTTGAAGCTGAGGGAAGCGGTTGAAGCCGCTTCATGATCCAGAGGATGACAGGTCGCGCCGTGAAACGAACTGAGAATGCGAGCAGGTTGTTCATGAAGCCAGGGACAACGAGTCGTCGCTTCTTCCGCACGCCGCGATAACCCGCATCGACGACGGGATCGACGGGCATTTTCAGCATTTGGAAAATGGTCGCATTTTCCATGTCTGAGTCAGATCCGAAGCCGGTGATCGTCGGTCCCGGACAAAGGCACGTGACAGAAACTTTCGTGCCCCATAACTCGGCGGTCAATGCTTCCGAGAATGACAAGACGTAAGCCTTCGTCGCGTAGTAAACAGCACAGTTCGGCCCTGGTTGGAAAGAGGCAGTTGATCCGAGATTGAGAATCGACCCACTGTTGCGTTCAATCATCCGTGGGAGAATCAAGCGAGTCAGCTCGGTCAAAGTCACAATGTTGAGCATGCACATGTCGACGTGACGATCGACCGGGATCTCTTCGAACTTTCCGTATTGTCCGAATCCAGCATTGTTGACGAGAACGTCCACATCGGGATGTGTTTCGACAACTTTTTGATGCAATTCCGAAGCAGCCCCGGGAGTGGAGAGATCCATCGAAATGATGCGAGTTTTGGTCCCGTGATCTTTGTGGAGACGATCGGCGAGTTCCTGAAGTTTCTCTTCGCGACGTGCGACAAGAATGAGTTCCGCACCGTCAGCAGCAAATCGCTCAGCGATCTCCCAGCCAATGCCTGATGACGCTCCCGTAATCAACACAACTTCGTTCGCCATGCCGTCCTCATCTCTCGATCTTGTTGATCCTTGCGATTTCATGCCAAAGCAGCCGGGATCAAATTCTTGACGATGTCATCTTATCACTCATCGTCGTCAAATTCGTGATCGATGTCATCCGACATGGCAGCGTGAGGGTGCGAGTGCTCGTAAGTTTCTCGCATTCTTCGCGTGCTGACGTGTGTATAGATCTGCGTAGTCGTCAGGCTTTTGTGCCCCAACAGCTCCTGAACACTTCTGAGATCTGCTCCTCCGTCAAGTAGATGTGTGGCGAAGCTGTGACGAAGTGTGTGCGGCGAAGTGATCCTGTCGAGACCGGTGATCTTCAGATATTTGTCGATCATGCGACCTATGCTGCGCGTGGTCAGTCGCCTTCCGAAACGATTGAGGAACAGTGCCTCTGTCTCTTCGGGAAGCCCGTTGGGATCGGGTTCGCGAACGCTCATCCAGCGTTCAAGTGCTCGAACTGCATACGATCCGACCGGCGCGATTCGTTCTTTCTTGCCTTTACCGAAGACTCGCAAGATGTTGGCACCGCGGTCCCAGCTGTCGACATCGAGGCCAACCAGTTCCGCGACACGAAGTCCGGCTGAATAGAGTGTTTCGAGAATCGCCCGGTCTCTCAAACCCATGGGATCGTTAGTGGGCGGAGCTTCAAGCAGACTGGCGACTTGTTCGCTGGTCAAAAAGTGCGGCAACTTGCGTCCCGTACGAGGAGTTCGAAGTGCTTTCGCGGGATTCGATGTCGTGATCCCTTCTCGCATTGTGTAGCGAAAGTAACTTCTCAAAGCAGCGAGTCGGCGGGCGATTGTTGTTCGAGCGTACTGGCATTCGTGGAGATATGAAACATATCCACGAAGCACCGGAATTGAGATTTCTTCCGGATGAGGGATCGTGCCGACTCGATCCTGCAGATAATCGTAGAAGCTCGCGAAGTCATCTCGATAAGACTTGAGTGTCAGTTCCGACGCATTGCGCTCGATGTGCAGATAGCGGAGAAAGTCATCAACACTTTTTTGCAACGTCACAGCTCCAGATCGAGTCGAAAGAACTCCGCCGAGTGATTGTCAGCTCGTTGAAAAGAGCTTGGAACTCCTGTTGGCGAATCAGCGAAGACTCTTTCTGAAAATTCTTCAAGCGCTCCGTCGAAATGATGTGGTCGACTTCTTGGCTTCGGCCTGAAGCTGACGAACTCGCTGGCTCAGCACGGCAGCGTCGTACCAGGTGAAATTGAGTTCGGGATCTGCCGCGTAATGTCCGAAAGTCTGAAGCAATTGAGGGGCGCTTTCTGCATCAAAGAGGAAAACGAAACGTTCTCCATCTTTGACCATTGCGACAACATTGACACTCCTCGACATGATGCGACACCTCATTTCGCCGACAAACTTCACTGATGTCGTTATCGACGAGTCAGCGGGAAACGGTGAGGAGATGCGGACGCGGATTCCGAAGAAGTTTCTGGAGCCGGTTGCTGTCTTCTGTAATCGACAAGATCCATTGTCTCACCGAGAATTGCCCAGCTTCCCTTCCGACGTTCTGCGCAAATACATTGGAGCTCGTAAATTCTGAAGAAACTGCCGTGAGAAGTGACTTGCAATTGAGCGGGAAAAATCAGAACAATTCTCGGTGAAAAGCCGAATCACGGTGTTTTTCTGAGTCTGTCTTGTGTTTCGTTCATCCCTTTCAAAGCTCTCCATTCCAACATGACAAGTCAATTTGTGGTTCCCAAGGGCTTTCGAACGAACGGGGTTGCTTGCGGGATCAAAGCATCCGGAAAGCTGGATGTCTCGGTGTTTGCCTCGGACAGCCCGGCGGTCGGAGCGGGTGTGTTCACTCAGAATCAGGTTGTCGGAGCGCCTGTTCTGGTCAGTCGTGAGCGAACGCCCAGCGACGCGATTTCAGCGATTGTCATTAACTCTGGCAACGCCAACGCTTGCACCGGCGAGCGAGGATTGACCGACGCCCAGATGATGACGTCGATCGTCGCTGAGCAACTGTCGACCGAAAGTGAAAACGTACTCGTCTGCTCGACAGGAGTGATTGGCCACTTCCTGCCCATGGAAAAAGTCAGCCAGGGAATTCGGGGTGCGTGTCAGGGACTCGGCAGTCAACCTGAGCAGTTGACTCTCGCTGCGAAAGGGATCATGACGACGGACACCGTCGAGAAAATTGCTTCGCAGACAATCAATATTGATGGCCAAGAGGTACGGATCACCGGAGTTGCCAAAGGGGCAGCGATGATCGCTCCGAACATGGCGACGATGCTCGCGGTCGTTATGACTGACTATTCACTTCCGAAAGAGTTGGCCGGCGGACTGCTAAGAACCGTTGTCGATCAGTCATTCAATTGCATTTCCGTGGAGGGACACACCAGCACCAGCGACAGTGTGTTGATGCTCGCAAACGGAGCATCGGGCGTGCAGTCCCCGGCACAGGGACCGCATCCGGAATTCATCGAAGGACTGATCAAAGTTTGCCAGGAGTTGTCGCAACTGATCATTCGCGATGCAGAAGGCGCTCAACACTTCGTGAAGGTGTCCGTCTCCGGGTTACCGGAAGTGGCGCAGGCACGTCGCATTGCCAAAGCTGTTTGCGAAAGTCCACTCGTGAAGACAGCGATTACCGGGAACGATCCGAACTGGGGCCGAATCGTTTCCGCAGCAGGATATGCTGGCGTTCCTTTTCTCGAACGAGACTTGTCGCTGGAGATCAACGACGTCGTGGTTTATGACCTCGGACGTCCATTGGACTTCGACGAAGTCTCGCTGTCACAACTGATGGCTCAGGGAGAAGTCGACATTCAGCTCAAATTTCGGCTGGGAAATGAGTCGGTCACCTATTGGACTTGCGATCTCACTTCAGAGTACATCCGTCTGAACGCGGACTACACGACGTAAATTTCCGGAGCCGAACTTTCAATCGAAGGGTTGTCAGTCGTCGGCCGGTCGTTGACAATAGAGAGATGAGTCTGACATCGGACACGAAACGGACATCACAATGGCGAGGATTTTGGTTGTTGATGACAGTCTGGTCGACTTGCGATTGGCAAGCCGATTGCTGGAAAAGATTCCGGACTGGGAAGTCACAACTGCGCGCAACGGTCGTGAGGGTTTGGAACAGGTCGAACTTGAAATTCCAGACTTAATCGTCACCGACCTGAAGATGCCGGAGATGAACGGGCTGGAACTGGTCGAAGCCATCCGCAACGAATATCCGCTCGTGCCTGTGGTGCTCATGACTGCCGGCGGAAGTGAAACGATCGCCGTGACTGCCCTCGAAAAAGGAGCGGCCAGCTATGTTCCCAAGACAGAACTCGGAAGCGAGCTGATCGACACTGTCGAGAGAATTCTTGCTTCCTCAAACAAGCGGCGAAAACGTCGCCGGCTTCTGAACTATCTGTCATCAGTCAGCTACGTACTCGACAACGATCTCGATCTGATTTCCGCACTCGTGGCAGAGATTCGAGAGACTGTCCAGGAAAGATGGATCTTCGACGAAAACGAAAGTCTTCGGTTTGCCTCAGCGGTCGATGAAGCCTTGACGAACGCTTACTTCCATGGAAATTTGGAAGTCAGTTCTGATCTGCGAGAAGAGGATCCCAACGCCTATCACGATCTGGCGAACACGCGTCGCAAGGTGGAACCGTTTCGGTCGCGGCAGATTCATGTCGAACTGAACATGAGCAAGGAAGAAGTCTCGATCACCATTGTCGATCAGGGATCAGGATTTGATCCTGAAGCTTTGCCGGACCCGACTTCTCCCGGGTATCTCGAACGTCCAAGCGGGCGAGGCGTTTTGCTGATGCGAGCGTTCACCGATTCGATTGAATTCAATCCCACCGGCAACGCTGTGACTCTTCGCAAAAAAGTGAATCGCCAACTGAATGGCGATTACATTATCGACGACACTCTTGAGACCAGCGAGTAAGCTTCTCTAACTGACTCGCACGAGCAAAATCAGCATTCGAATGAGTGAGACCGCGCAAGCGAGTGCACTGGAAAGACAACTTGCTCTAGAACCGGAAACCGACGCGGCCGATAAATTGTCCGTCGATGTCGAAGTCTCGTCCGGGAGAGGTGTATTTGACTTCACGATTGAAGGCATAACCACCTTCAGCGAATGTCGTCACCCAACCTGCTTCCCAGCGGAATCCACCGACCAGACGGTAGTCGCTGAATTGGACTTTTGCATCCGAGGTATTGCCAGCGATCGTCAGCTCGGTTTGATACGACTCGACGTGGTATTCCCCTTCGACGTACATCCAAGTTGGAACCCCGTTCGGAGTTCCGAGAAACACGCTGGCTCGCGTGGTCGGGAACAACAATCGGAATTCCCAGAGATCGTTGGGAGTCCAAACTGCACCCGCGTAAGGAATGACGATGTCATCGACTCGATCCCAATAGGCAGCTCCGATCACCCATTGCCATTGAGGGCTGACGGGCACGTAAGCGACGACTCGGCCATCGAACTGAAAGCTGTCTGAATTGAGAGATGTGTCCAGATCAGTAGCGATGGCAGGCGTGAATCCGAACTCGAAAGTACATCCGCGGGGACCGGTCCGCTGCAGAGCCAGATCGAGTCCGAAACGGAAGAACGATCCCGGAAGGTCTCGTGTTGGGTCATCGGCGGTTGGACCCTGAATGCTTCGCCAGTTGAACTGAGGTCCGAACGTCCAGACATCGCCGGGCATCCCCGGTGTCAAATATTCTTCTTCAACGTCGATCGCCCAGATTTCGACGTCGCCCACGTTCGGGCTACTGGTTCCGCTGCTGGGCAACCATGTTCCGTCAATGCGCGAGTTCCAGCCAAACTGCTGTGGCTGAGGACCGAACACACCGTATCCATTTGACGGAGCGATCGGGGCAATCATCCCGCCTGCCCACGGATCTTGAGTGATCGGCGTCGGGTAGCTTGGTGCTCCGGGACTGGAATACGGCTGCGCAATCCCGCCTTGAATCGCGGCATTCGGGTCGCCAAATGTTTCTGGCGGATAGAACGTCGTAGTTCCTGGAGGCGGAACGGTTAATGGTCCAGTGGCATACATGGGCCCTGATGTCGTGACATCCTGGCCGCGAACGATGTAGTCCGCAGGAGCATTTAATGCTTGATCGAACGGGTTCGCAGCGAAGGATGGGACCGCTGTCGTCAAGCTGGTCGCCAGGACGAGAAGAACGGAACTGTTCACAGGGACATCCTTGTCGAAGAGTGGTGAGGGAGAGGAAGCTTGGGGTGAGAAAGGGCTCACTCAGAAATGTGAATGAGGGTCGGAAATTTCCAGAAAAACAGACAAGTCGTCAAGATCGCCTCAAGTTCTCAGCAGGCGAGTCCGCGATGAAAGCGCGTTCCTTTTTCGCTTTGTCCAATTCGCAAATCTCGTAAGTTGTTGGCGCATCGAAGTCTCGTGCGATTCGGCAGTCCCTGTTGCGATGGAATTGTCAGTTCTACAATTCAAAATCGTTTTTCAGAGTTTGCTCAAGTTTCGTTGAGGAAGCGATTCATCATCGATCGCATTGCCTCACAGAGAAGATGTGAGAATGTTCCAAACGGGATGGATGAGAGAACTGACGCGGGCTCTTCTCGATTTCGCCTACCCGCGGATCTGTCTGATTTGCGGGAGTGCACTTCACGAATCGGAGAAGTTTGAAGTGTGTGACGTTTGCCACCGGGAGGTCAGCGGTGCGAAGTTCCCACGATGCCAGATTTGCTCAGGCACCGTCGGACCGTACCTGAATACCGTCAACGGCTGTGCAGATTGCAGCAAGTCCTCGTTCGCATTTCAGTCGGTGCAGAGTCTCGGGCCGTATGAGGAACCGCTGCGAGGGGCAATTCTCAGAACGAAGACCGGTTCCGATTCTGCTCTCACGTCAGCGTTGACTGATCTGCTCTGGAGTCAGGAAAAAGAGCGTTTAAGCTCGCTGGGCGTCGATTTAATCGTTCCGGTCCCGCATCACTGGATCGATCGGATTGTGTCTCCGCGTCCACCTGTCGAGTTGATTGCCGAACGGTTGGGGGGCTTCTTGATGGTGCCGGTGGAGCATCATATACTTCGCAAGCATCGGCGAACTCCCAAGCAGCGGACGATGGAAACTGTCACCCAGCGACGACAAAACCTTCGGGCTGCCTTCACCGTGCCCAAACAGGCAATATTGGATGGGGCGCACATTCTGCTTGTTGATGATGTATTGACGACCGGGACAACCTGTCAGCGGGTGTCGTCAGAACTCAAGAAAGCTGGCGCCAGTCGAGTTGACGTTGTTGTCATCGCCCGCCATGTCAGCCAGCAGTCCCAAAAATCGGATCGTGTGACTTTGGAATCCTCCGAAGAAGCGATCACAGGTTGAGTGTTTACATGCAGGATGAAGAAGAGTTTGGCAAATCGAACAATGCGGAGGAATCCGCACCCGTTCGACAACTGACGCCAACGCGAATTTTCCTTCGCGGACTCGCTGTCAGTCTTCCCGCCATTCTTACCGTATTGATTCTCCTCTGGGTCTTCGAGAAGGTGAACGCCTACTTGATTACTCCAGCTACGTGGGCGGTCAAGTATTCGATTGCCTCACTGGTGGATCAGTCCATTGAAGTACACGACACACCCGTTCAAGGTGACGTTAAGCTCTTCCGGATCGATGGGGCTCCGTCGCTCGATCTGTGTGGAAGCGACTATCTCGTCACAGCTGAGCTGCAGTCCAAGTACCGTCGATTTATCGAGAACGAGCCGCCCATCGAACTCAACTTTGAGTCCGACGAAGAGGTGACTCCGCTCGATGCTTTTGCCGTCAGGCATCAGCGACGAATCCAATGGCTTCAATCGAACGCCGATCGAATTCCGAGCGGTGTGTATGTTCAATTCGGTCCGCTCGCTGTTCCTTACGATGTTTACTCAGAAGTCGCGAGACATCTCCCTCCAGGGCAAATGCCGACTTCGGCCCGAGCTGTGTATATGGAATACGTGGCCCGGAAGTACCTCGGAAGTGTTTTTCCGCTGAGCTTGCTGACAGTCGTCATCTTCATCGTTCTCTTCTACTTCGCGGGACAATTCGTTTCTGCACGGATTGGAAACTGGTTGGTGAGAGGTGTTGAAACGCAGGTGCTGGGACGGCTGCCGGTTGTGCGAAACGTTTATGGATCGGTGAAACAGGTCACGGACTTCGTGTTCACTGAGAACCAACCGGTGGAATATCGACGAGTGGCTGCCGTGCAGTATCCCCGAGACGGCATCTGGACGATCGGTTTTGTGACCGGTGAAAGCATGATGCAAATCGCGATGGGGGCCGGTGAACCGTGCGTTGCCGTGCTGATTCCAACGTCACCGATGCCGATGACCGGATTCACAGTCAATGTTCCCAAAAGCAAAGTTCTTGATCTCGACATCACTGTCGAGCAAGCGATGCAATTCTGTATTTCCTGCGGTGTGCTTTCTCCTCCCCACCAGAAGTTGACGAAAGCCAAGTTTCAGGAACTTGTCGAAAAAGGCTTGCTCAACGGACCGCGGAATCCCCCCTCCTCCTATCCCGGAGGGAGTGTCAGCCCACCCGCTTTGAGCCCATTAACTCCTCCGGAAACTCTCAAACCGGATGACGGAGAAAACGATTGAATTCCAGTAAATCAGGACGCACGATCAGAATTGCGACTCGTCAGAGTCAACTGGCACTCTGGCAAGCAAATTACATCGCTGATCTCCTTCGACGTGAGACCGACGAATTCGATGTCGAGTTGGTTCCTCTTTCCACGATTGGAGATCGCGATCGCACAGAACCGCTGCGCAACATGGGCGGTCAGGGAGTCTTCACCCGCGAAGTTCAACGTGCTGTCCTCGATGAATCTGCAGATATCGCGGTCCATTCACTCAAAGACCTTCCGACCGATACAGCCGACGGTCTGGCCCTCGCAGGAGTACCAGAACGAGCGTCACGTTTTGATGCTCTTCTGATGCCGCAAGGTGCGGCTGTCTCGGGACTCGACGAACTTCCGGAGAAGGCACGAATCGGCACTGGCAGTCCGCGTCGACAGGCTCAAATCCTCGCTCAGTATCCCGAATTCGAATTGTGTGAGATTCGGGGAAACGTCGAAACGCGGATTCGCAAGCTGGATGATGGGGAATTTGATGCCGTCATTCTCGCGGAAGCTGGTCTTCGTCGACTTGGATTGGAAGATCGAATCGGAGCCATTCTCCGCCCTCCTGTGATGTACCCAGCTGTGGGGCAAGCAGCCCTTGGTCTTGAATGTCGAGATAGTGATAAACCCGTGATCGAACTCCTGCAGTCGATCACGAACGACGAAGCACTTGCCGAAGTGACTTGTGAACGGGCATGTCTCGCGACGCTGCGAGCCGGGTGTCACGCTCCGGTTGGCATTCACTGCGTTGTCGAGAACGATCAGATCGAAGCAACTGCAGTTGTTCTCAGTCCGGATGGCCGCGAACGTTTTGAAGCTTCGGTATCTGGTTCATCAGGCGACGCTCTCACTCTCGGTCGAAAACTTGCAGAGACCTTAATCGCTGGCGGTGCCGAAAAGGTGCTGTGATCGACAGTTTCGTAGAAGCGAACGAGTTGTCGGATCGCGAACAGTTTCGTTTGCATCGCCCCCGAGAGATCTTCTTGAATTCCTGAACAAACGCCGTTCGAGTCCCGTCCCGGTCAGACTGGGGTTGATGGATTCTCTAGCATCGGTTACGACGCGCGGAGAAAATCAACAGTCTGGCGCTGCCGATGCGTTCAGGTCGAAGTACAAACGAATGTTGTTTTGTGTTCGCTCCTCTTCGGTCGATCGCCAAAAGTACTCTCACCCTACGAAATTTCCTCAGGGAGGAATCAGGATGTTTCGCTTCACCACTTGTTTGACGGCAATGCTTTTGCTCGTCGGAATCGCCGGCACGACGCACGGCCAAAATCCCGGACCGGATCTCGAAGCCGTCAAGGAACAAGCAGACGATGCTTACCGACAACGGAACTTTCCACAGACAATTCAATTGTCGAATCAGGTTCTGACCACTCAGCCTCAGGACCATGTCGCACTCTATCTTCGCGGAAGTGCACAGGTTGAAATGGGAATTCTGACCGGCGATGCAGACATGCTTCGTCGCGGGATTGCCGATGCTCGAAACGCGATTCGATTCGAGGAAAAAGGTAAGCCCGAGTACTACCTGCCGTACATTTACGGAATGAGCCATCTCGCCGATGTCGAAGAGAAGCAGGCACACGCTCAAACTGCCAAGACTGTGGCTGACTCTGTGCTGGAGCGTGATGATCTCACCGCTGAGCAACAGGCAAACCTGCTTTATCAACGGGCTCAAGCAAACATGCGGCTCGAAGATAATGCCGCTGCTGAACGAGATTTGAAGCAAGCCATTCAAGTCTCACCGAAGCACACCGCAGCCCACATGGCATTGGCGGAATTCGCAGCCCGAACGAAAAGTCCTGCTGAAGCGATTGCCGCATTCTCCAGCGTCGTTCAGGCGTTTCCTGAGAATCCAGTTGCGTGGAACAATCGCGGGATGTTCCTGCAGTCTCAAGGCAAAACGGCTGAAGCGATTCAGGACTTTACTCAGGCAATCAAGCTCAATGGACGCTTCATTCCTGCGTACATCAACCGTGGATTCGCTCACCTGGAATCAGGCGACTCAGCTGCTGCCGAAGCTGCTTTGAGCGAAGTTTTGACCATCGATCCAACTCAGATTGGAGCGTTGAGTCTGCGGGCGACAGCGAGATTGAATCAGAACAAAGCAGCGGAAGCTCTTCAAGACTACAAACGCGTCGCCGAAATGGCTCCTGAGAATCCAATGTCTCACGCCGATCTTGGATTCGCTCAGTTCTTCTCCGGCGACTTTGCCGGTGCGTTTGATTCCTTCAACAATGCACTTCGCATTCAGCCTGACATGCGATTTGTATTGCCATGGAAGCTGGCGAGTGCCATCCGTGCGAACAAGTACCAGCAGCAGGATTATCAGGCCATCATCTCGAAGCCTGCAGAATCACGGGATTGGATTGACACACTCGTCCTCTTCCAACTCGGACAGGTTGACGCTCAGTCGCTGTTGAAGGCCGCCCATCCCGAAGACAAAGATGCACGGGCTGCACAGTTGTGTGAAGCTTATTACTTCATCGGAATGGAACTTCTTCGACGGGATCGCCAGCAAGATGCTGTGGCTTACTGGAAACAGTCAGTTCGATCAGAACTGCCACGGCTCTCAGCCTATCGAGGAGCTGTTTTCGCCTTGAAGAATTCCGGAGCGAGCACTCAGTAGCATCGTCGAGTCCAGAGATCTAGATTCTCGATCGACTCAAATCGACAGCCCGCTTTTCGGATTCGAAAGGCGGGCTGTTTGCATTTTTCAGTCAGCGAGTGAGGCTCACATCACTCAGACGTACGACTGAGAAACTGAGAGTTCGAATTCTATTCCTGGTAGTCGATCTCAATCACTCCATCGTCGATCATGGACTGAGCGTGTTTCATGGCTTGCTTGAGCCGCATTTGTTGTTTCTCGCTCAGGTCTCTTTTTTGGCACCGTTCGAGCCGCTTCTTCGCTGCGCTGGGGCGGTCTTCGACATAGACGAAAATCTCGGCGATTTCGAGAAGAGCAGCGGAATGGTCCGGATGTCTTTTGAGGAAGCGGTTGTAGATCTCCATCGATTTTTTCATCGCGCTGGCGCGACGAAGTCCTCTCGCAAGCAAGAGCAGTTGTTCGCTGCTGGGGGACCAATCTGGCAATCGGGATTGAAGCCGCATCAGTTCCATATAGGCAGCTTGAGCTTTTGAATTCTTCAGCAGCTTCGCGAAGCGTTGCGGTGAGGCTTTGACGAACTTCTCTGTCGGATTGGTTTCTTCAGGGCGAACTCTCTTCGCTGTCTTCGTCGATTTTCGACGGCGACGAGCATCCTGAAACTGCTCGGAAAGATAGTCGTCGCTGTTGGGGGTTTGTCCGGAAACATAAGAAAGCAAATCCCAGCCTTCGCAGTCCACGAGTTTGAGTTTCAGATACCCAAATCCCACAACAGCACCGACCGCTCCTCCCAGCAGGTGCAGCCACTCACTGTATGCAAAGTCTCCCAGCACGAGAGCGAAGAGTAGAGAAGTCGCCAGCATGAGAAGCGAATAGGCCACGATCGAAATATCGAAGACACCGACGAACCGAAAGAAGAGCCAGTAGAAGACTGTCAACTCGTTGGCGGGTGCCCAGATCAGAGAGATCACCATCAGCCCGTAGATGATCGCCGACGCTCCGAAAGAAATTCCCTGATCGGTGTAGATCATTTGTTCCACGAAGCATTCGACGATACCGATGCCGAAATAGAGCGGGAGAAACTGCATCCACCCGATCTTGCCTTCGATGATAATCCCGAAGCCCCACAGGAAAATCATGTTGAAGAGCAAGTGGAAGAAGCCGCCGTGGACGAAGTTGGAAGTGATCCACTGAAAGGGAGTCAATCCGCTGCTGTGCTGTAAACCATACCGCTCGATCGCGGTTTCGATGTTATCCCCGATCGCCAGATACACAGCGACATTTAAGACGATGAGTACCAACGTCCCAATCGGCCGATAATAAATGGGAGCGTCGGTCGAAAAGGGAACCAGAATCATCGATCAATTCACCCTGACACGACAGCGAAATCCGTGCGAACTAGTCTCCCTGCTGATGAGATCTGTTCCTCAAAGCTCACCGGCCTTTCGAAGGACTCGTGACGACTCTTTCGCCGCCTGAATTCGTTTCTTCCAATGCTTGCGATGTCAGCCCTCGTGAAATCGCGAGGGCGGTTTTCGAGAAGACATCGATAGAACGAAGCTGCTGAATCGCTATCAGCGACGGTCACATCTGGCGTGGGAAACTCTCCTTGAGAATTGGAACGAGATGTTTCAGGCATTCGATCAAAATCTCTGCGTGAATTCCCGCGCAATCGACGTTTTTCACAACATCCTGATAGTGGTTCAGTACGGGAGCAGTTTCCCGGTGATAGACTTCAAAACGTTTGCGAGTCACCGATTCGCTCGCATCGTCGATCCGATTCTCGAGTACCGCTCGGCGTCGAATTCGGTCGATCATCGCTTCTTCGTCTTTGCAGTCAAAGTGAAGCAGTGCTTTGACATCGACGTATTCTTTGAGCATCTCACACTGCTGAACAGTTCGTGGCAAACCATCGAGTAGCAAGAGCTGATCACGTGGTCGAAATCGCTCAGCTGCTCTTTGAGCTTCCAGCCAGTTCAGAAAAATCCGAATCGTCAAGTCGTCAGGAGCAAGCTCTCCACGAGCACTGTATTCGCGAACGATTCGTCCCTCTTCTGACTTCGGGTCGAGTTTGCGAAAGATGACTCCACTGGAGAGATGAAAAAATCCGGGGACATTCGTCAGGATCTCACCTTGAGTTCCTTTTCCGGCTCCCGGGACTCCGAAGATCAAGGCTGCCGGGTAAGGGTAACCTCGTTTGCTTTTGGAGACCGGCTTTGCTTCAACAGATGACATTACAGCTTTCTTCTTGAGTTCGGCGACAGCTGCTGCACTGGCAACTGGGCATCACAATTTGAATGCGAGCGGCACACGCGAACACGTTACTCCATCAGGTTGGAGAATGCGATGAAGAATTATCGCTGCAGTCGACTTCGTCGATCAACCCACGGGTCATTGATCGATTTCAGTCTGTTGTCGAGGAATGTCAGGATCGGCGTATAAGCGATTTCGATGCGTTGTTGAAGAAGTCCAATTCCACTGTCCTTGAGTCGAGGATCGAGGAAAACGCCTCTTTCCTCATTGGCTTTGACAACGGAGAACGTATTGAAAATGGCTTTCGCGTTGCGGTAATTCGCTGAATCGTCCTGCCCAACGATCACCATCAGGGAGATGTCCATTCGTGGATTCTTCAGGAATCCAATCGCACGATTCGAATGTACTTTGCCAGCACTGGTCTTCGGCGAAATCAGAACGAGTGCTCGTACATCCTGTCCGCGCGGTGTTCGCTCCGCTGGAATTGCGTGGTCATCGAATGGCTTTTTCTTCCAGTCGTATTCGGCGAACCCAGCTGCGATGGGAGCACCCATTCCGCTGCCGATGAAACCCATTTTGTGCATGTTCAGTTTCTGTTCCTGATGCAGGGAGAAGATGAAATCCTTCACTGCTTCGAGGTCACCCAGAACCATGCGCTCGTAGTCCGCTGGGCGAATCGGCTCTTCACGACCTTCGATCACGCTCTCTCCAGTCTTCCGGAGATCAACGGTGATGACGGCATATCCGCGTTGCTGCAATTCGGCGGGCAGCGTTTTCGGAGCATTTCGAGGGCCAGCTCCCTTATCCCAGGCAATTCGGGTTTCTTCCAGATCTGGAACGATGACAACGACAGGGGCCTCTTTGGGAGGTCCTGCGTCGGGGTTCGCTGCGAAGTAAGTGATCTGGATTGGGAAACGGTCTCCGACTGCTTCGAGAGACACAGCCGTCGATCCGTCTTGGGCGCTGCAGATCCCATTGAAAGAGAGTCCAACGATGAGTGCCAGGGCCAACTTTGATCGCATCATGAGGTTGTGCTTTGTCTTGAGTTGGAAATTGAACTGAACGATTCGGTTGCGGCATTCCCGAGATGAGAACCAGCTTACATTCGTAACGAACATGGCTGATGCGTTGAATGCCTCACTTCAAGTCTAAATCTCCAAGCAAGATCGGTCAATTCGTTGATCGATTGATCGCGATGTACGCCCCAATCTGGACGTGTTGAACCCCTATCAGGCTTCTTATCGGAAACGTTGAACACTGTTCGACGGAAGTCATTTCCTCCAGCTTTCTTCAGCGGAAGAAAGCTCCAACTTTGATTCTTCCGCAGAATCGATCAGACTGATTGACCACACTACGGAAGGGAATCGGGGATGCATGGACTTTTGATTACTGGAACGGACACCGACGCGGGAAAAACGTACGTCTCGTGTGAGATCATCCGCCAGCTTCGTGAACTCGGACATCGAATCGGGGCGTATAAACCGGTCTGTTCGGGAGCGATGATCCGGGAAAATCAGTCGCCTGTCTGGGAGGATATCGAACAACTTGCATCAGCGATCGGAACCGAGTTCCACAAGGACTTGATCTGTCCTCAACGGTTTCGCGCAGCCCTGGCTCCACCGGTCGCAGCCCGGGATGAGGGAACAGAAGTCGATTCCGAGCGTCTTTATGCTGGCCTCCAGGAATGGTCGAATCTGGCGGAAGGTGTCGTTGTTGAAGGCGTGGGCGGATGGTTTTGCCCGATTTCCGAGACGGAAACAGTCGCTGACTTTGCGAAGCGATTGAAGTTTCCGGTGGTGCTGGTAATCGGACATAAGCTTGGCGCTATTAATCATGCGATCCTCACGATCGACGCGATCCAATCGTCAGGACTTGACCTGATTGGAATTGTCCTGAACGATATGAGCGGACAAAGTACGGTCCGTCTTTCTGATAACCAGGAACAAATCCTAAGATTTGCACCTGTTCCCGTCGTCGGAAACGTAGAGTTTCAAGGTCGCTTGGAGTGGCAACGTCCCACCAACTGGACCACCGCCGATTTATGGACAAGGATGACCGCCCAGCAAACCAACACTTGATGGAACTGGGAATTCACTGGCTGTAGGCGAACGGCCCTTTTACCTTCCTCGAATTCCTTCCCACGACGACGAACCTTGATCGTTTAGAGTAAAACTGGACTCTCGCATGTCATCACGAGACGAAACCCCGAACTTCGACTGGTTGGAATCGCATCAGGATACAATTGCTGACGAACCGACGAAGCCTTTCTCCGCAACAGAGGACTCTGAGTCCGCAGAGTCACAAGAAGTGGACGAAGCAGAAGTGTCGGCGCTCGCCGATGAGCAGGAAGCTGCTGTCGAGGACGTGTCTGAAGAGGACGCTTCCGACTCTGATGACTCGATTCATAACCCGTTGCCAGATCCAGAGTTCAACGTTTCAGACGGAACAACTCTGATCATGAAAGGCAAAACCGAATCTGAAGACGACACCGATCCTTCGATTCGGGAAATGTCGACCGCCGACCAGACAGTCGTTCTCGGGAGAGAAAGAGAAACCTTCGCCGATCCAGACGAGCCCAAAGCTGACATGAAACCAACTCCCAAGAAGGAATCGGTCGAGCCCAAGCCTGCTGCTGCTTCGACGAAATCAGACGTCGATTCATCATCCCGGCTGCCGATGATTCTCCTGATCAGCTATGCGAGCTTGATCACGATCATTGCACTCTTCCTGGCTCTGAACTCCGGTCGATCGCATCAGCTTGAGAGTCTGCCGGATGTCGCTCCGGAACCGATACAAGAACTCTCCTATGTCGCTCCCAAAGAACAACTTGCGCCAGGTCACACGTTGAGAATCGGAGAGCAACAACGTTTCGGGAATCTGCTGGTCGAACCGATTCGAGTCGTCGTTGAGCCAATCGAATTCACTCACTATTCCGGCGAAGAGTCGCGTACACGAGAACCCTCAAAACCGGTCATGAAACTCTTCCTGAAGTTCACGAATGTCTCCGACGACCAAGAAATCGCACCGTTCGACCGAAATCTGACGCTTCGCTGGGTCCGGAGTTCAGATCAGGGTGAGTACTCAAATTACTATCTCTTCAATACTCAGGCAGATGCGAACGCTCAGCCGGTCTCGACCTATCATCTCACCAGTTCGAGCGACTGGGACATGAAGGATCAGCAGCTCGGAAAAGTCCTGCAGCCCGGGGAATCATTCGTCACCTATCTCGCTTCGAGTGAGGATGGAATTGAAAGCTTGTCCGGTGAGGTCGCCTGGCGATTTCAGTTTCGGAAGGGATTTTCGCCTTCTGGATCAGGCGTGACGACGCTGGCGGATGTCGTCTTTGACTCGGACAGCGTGTAACACTCGTATCGGTTTCCCAACGTGAGCAGACGGTCGATTTTCCTCCCGTCAGAATTGGGATCTTCTTTGGGTTGCCGAGACACAGCTTCGTCAGTAAATTACCTCTCCCAAGCCCAAGTGGCGGAATTGGCAGACGCGCTAGGTTGAGGGCCTAGTGGGGATAATACCCCGTGGAGGTTCGAATCCTCTCTTGGGCACTAATCAAAAAAGGACTTCTCACCATCTCGTGAGAAGTCCTTTTTTCGTTTCGGTTTCTGCGTGTAATGCAGAGAGTTCGGCAGATGGCCTACACAGCTGAGGAAGGCTCAGCTGGTTGAAACACGACCATCTCATAGAGGCTCGAATCGAGCGAGACGGTCGTCGTGATTTCTTCGAGCGTGTTAACGACGGCCACATCGTGACTCGACTGGCAATCCTGTCGAATTTCTTCGATCGCTTCTTCTGGAGTCAGCGTGACCGAACTCAAATTCTGCTGAGTCAACTCGACGAATCTTCTGGTGATCCGCAGAATTCTGGCTCCGATCGGAACGTTGCCAGAATCTGCCTTTTCCCAATTGCTGGTCTGCAGCAACACGAGCGGGAAGGCGCCGTTGAGAGCTGAGCCAAGGGACTTCACGAGTTCCGTTCCATGGAAGGTGCTTTCGCTCGCTTCTCCGAGATCCTCGAGTCCACCCACTGCCTGTTTGATGACGCGTGAAGTGATTTCGATATTTGAGAGATTCATCAAGAGTGCCGCGACGCGAACGTCGTCGACTTCACGAGGAGACAATCGCATTCGAATCGCAACCTGCTCAGCCAGCCGATCGACTCGTTCAGAACGACTGTGAAGATCAGGATTGGCGCTCTGTAAATACCGAGAGAGGACTTCGACGACACCGACGTGTGCTTCGTGCAGTTCGAAAGCTCGTGCGTTCCGATCTTCGTTCAGTGTTCCAACCATGATCGCAGTCAGGCCGAGAACAGCTCCCCAGACGAGGACGCTCAAGCCGATTGTGAGCGGAGAATAGTCAAACGAGAATCGGTAGAGATCGAGAGTGATGACCAGCGTCGCAACGACGACTGACAACAATGAAAGAACTCCGGCTCGATACCGTCCCAAGAAGAATCCCGCCAGCACTACCGGCAGGAAGAATAAGTTGAGGACAACGACCTGTGACTGCTCAATTGAGAACAGGATCGCTCCCAGCCCGAGCACAGTCATCACCAGAAATATTTCAAGAAATCGCTCGTTGCTACGGTGCCCGGAAATCATTTGCTCGCCCTTATTGTCGAAGTAGTTTGTTCGCCATTTGTCTTCAAATTTTCATCGTCGGTAATCGATTGAGATGCTTGCGTTGCCGATTCAACGACCTGAGAAAGAAACTCTGCCTCAGCCGAAGAGAGTTGATCCGGACGGCTGCGATCGGCAAACCGGTCGGCGATGTCCTGGAACTGAGTTGTGATCGTCAAGAACGCTTGAACCACTTCGGGGTCGAATTGTTTCCCTGAGTTGTTGCAGATCATGCGAACGCACTCTTCGTGTGAATAAGCACGTTTGTAGATTCGTCGCGATGCGAGCGCATCGTAAACATCCGCAACTGCCACAATCCTCGCTGCCAACGGGATGTCTGTTTTCTGAATTCGGTTCGGGTAGCCTCGACCATTCCACCACTCATGGTGATTGAGGGCGATGTCCCTCGCCATCGCGAGGAAGTCGGAGTTGCCAAGCCGCCGTTCGATCTGGTGAATACACTCGCTGCCAATCTTGGCGTGAATCTGAATCTGCACGCGTTCCTCAGTCGTCAGCGGTCCCTGTTTGAACAGTAGAGAATCGGGAACACCAACCTTTCCGATGTCATGCAGGACTGAACTGATCCCGATCATGCGGATGAATTCGCCGTTCACCGTCGACTGGAATTTGGGGTTCTTTCGAAGCGCCGTTGCGAGCCGAACGGAGTACAGGCTGATTCGTTCAAGGTGTTGTCCCGTGTCGGGATCGCGAGACTCGGCGAGTTTGGCCAGCCCGAAAATAATGGCATCGCGCGTGCGAACCAGTTCGTTCATCGCGAGAAGCGTTTCTTCGTTCTTCTGTTGAAGCTGGTCATCAACAGGAATCAGAATACGGTTGACCACCAGCCAGTTGATTCCGAAGAAGACTCCCACCATCCAAATGAGGGTGGAGATCTTGAGCAAAGGAGACAGTGATTGTTCGGTCCCGTAGCGCAAGAGGGAGTCGAGAGCGGCGTTTTCCAGATTGTGGAGCACGACGACTCCGAACATCAAACCCAATGCCTGAGCAGCGGTTAAGGTGATGACGAGTCGTTTGACAGACAACATAACAAGCCCAATTTGAACCGATCGACACGGACATACAGAATCTATGTCGAGTCATGCTGACTGAGGTGAGATTCCGCAAGTTTGCGGAAGATTCGGCGATCGATTGCAACGTTTGTACGGCTTGATCATGGCTCCGAAAGTCAATCCTGATATGATTCCCCGCTTTACGAAAAATTCATGAGTCATCGGAAAATTCAGAAACGTCCCGCGGTGAGGCGAGTTCGGAGTCGCATTGAAAATGGAGACGCAGCGTTTGAGTCTGGAAGAGGCGGCGAAGTTTCTGAGCGAAGGCAAACTCGTCTCTTTCGGAACGGAAACGGTCTATGGGCTCGGAGCGAATGCCCTCGATTCCGTCGCTGTTGCGAAGATTTTCGAAGCCAAACAGCGCCCGACATTTGATCCGCTGATCGTGCATCTGGCCAACGCAGAAGACGCAGAGAAGTACGCTGCGGAAGTCCCTGAACGCGCTCGGAAATTGATGGATGCGTTCTGGCCCGGCCCGCTCACGCTGGTTGTTCCCAAGAAGCCCGTCATCCCCGACTTAGTCACTTCGGGACTTCCGCGAGTGGCATTGCGAGTACCTGATCATGCAGAGGCGCGAGAACTGATTAGTCAGGCGGATGTTCCATTGGCTGCTCCAAGTGCAAACCCATTTGGAGGCATTAGCCCAACGACAGCACAGCATGTTCTCGATGGTTTGGGAGGAGTCATCGACGGGGTTGTCGACTTTGGCCCCTGCCGAGTGGGAGTCGAATCGACCGTCGTTGGATTTGATGACGCTGGACATCCGATCGTGCTGAGACCGGGCGGCTTGACCGTCGAAGATTTGGAATCAGTCGTGGGAACTGTGCGATCAGTACAGTCGATGCTGCAGGACGACAATCTTCCCCAACTCGCCCCGGGAATGCTCAGCCGGCATTACGCTCCCAACAAGCCGTTGAGAATTGTCGAAAGTGTTTCAGAGTTTCGGGATGAAGCACGGGTCGGTGTGATCAGTTTAGAGCCCCTGCCCGATGCAAATGAATATGCTGTGTTGGAAGTGTTGTCGAGTTCGGGGAATCTGGTCGAAGCTGCTGCTACGTTCTTCTCGGCACTTCGAAGACTGGAAGCTTCCGAGCAGTGCGATCGGATTGTTTGTGCTGCATTTCCCGATCAAGGATTGGGGAAAGCATTAAACGATCGGCTTCGTCGGGCGGCGACGCCTCTCGTCGACTCATGAGTTTTCGCTCCTGTCAATTGGAGTGGCTCTGTTAACGTTTCTTCAGTTTTGGATTGCACTATCTCGCACGAGCAGACACCGCCTTTGATTTGATGAAACAGCACAAGTGAGTGCACAGGAAAGAGCAACTTGTTCTAGAAAGAATGTCGTGAATCGTCCCAATGTTCTTTTGATCACAACCGACCACTGGCCAGCCACGTTCCTGGGTTCTGCCGGACATCGATCGATTCAGACGCCGACTCTGGACGAGCTGGCCCGACAGGGAACACGATTCACGAATGCGTACAGCGAGTGTCCCATCTGCATTCCCGCTCGGCGGACACTTCTGACCGGGATGACTCCTCGGTCTCACGGGGATCGAACTTTTCAGACGACTTTGGAAATGCCGACGGCACCAACGCTCGCGCAGTCGTTTCGTGAGGCTGGGTATCAGTCATACGCCGTTGGCAAGCTCCATGTTCATCCTCAGCGGAATCGGATTGGCTTCGATGATGTCTTGCTGGCGGAGGAAGGCCGGCCACATGACGGAGTGATCGATGATTACGATCTCTATCTCGGCGATGAAGGATTCGTCGGCCAGCAGTTCGAACACGGGATGAGTAACAATCAGTACTTCACGAGAACGTGGCATCTTCCTGAACGTTGCCACGTCACGAATTGGACAGCCCGTTCGATGTCACGGATGATTCGCCGGCGAGATCCGACCCGGCCCGGATTCTGGTATCTCTCGTTCACTCATCCCCATCCGCCACTCGTTCCGCTTCAACACTATTGGGACATTTACCAACAGGTGAATCCGTCGATGCCTGAGTATGGGGAGTGGGCTCCAGCTGATTGGAATTTCCAAAGCGGCGAAGGCACTCCTGGTACAATTCATCGAGACTCATCGGTTCCGTGGCTATTAAGAACTGTCCACGACAAGTGGCGGATCAGGACAGCAGCGGAGTACAACGCAGCCATGCGGGCTGTCTTCGCGCTCTGTACGCACATTGACCATCAGATTCGGTTTGTCCTGGGGACGCTACGGGAAGAAGGCCTGCTCGACGACACGATTATCCTCTTCACTGCCGATCACGGAGACATGTTTGGTCAGCACGGTCTTTGGGGAAAGCGATTGTTCTACGAGGGCTCCGCGAATGTTCCCATGCTTCTTGTTTCACCGGTTTCGCGAACCGATGGCGCCTGCGAGAGCGTGGACTCGCGGCTTGTCGGGCTTCAAGATGTGATGCCGACGCTGCTGGAGATGTGTGGTATTGACGTTCCCGATTCGTGTGATGGACTTTCGATGAGGTCATCACAAGAACGCAATGTTCTCTACGGGGAGTGCAACGAGGGAGTAACAGCTACGCGAATGATTCGTCGCGATCAGTTCAAGCTCATCTATTACGCTGCCGGAAACGTCTTCCAACTCTTTGACCTCGACGCTGATCCCAACGAGACCGTCGACTTGTCACGATCCGCAAGTCACGCTGATATGCTCGCCGATTTGAAGAAGCGGCTTCGAGAGCAATTCTACGGCAACGATTCGGAGTGGCTGGACGCAAGAGGTGAGTGGGTTGGTCTCTCCAATGATCAGCCTCCTCCTCCGACGGACCGAGGATTGTTCCTGCAGCGAGGGACACACTGGCCACCCCCATTTCCTGGCTGATGGATCAGTCAATGCTGTTGCGAAAAATCTTGGAAGATTTTCTTGTGAGGCGAGGATGTCGCAAAGATAAGGTCGCTGTCCCGCGTTCCAAGAGCTACAATCCGTGATTCTCGACTTCGCTCCGTGCGAGCGAATCCGTTGTCTATTCCGCAACCACCAGGAGCGGAATCATTTGTTCAGGATGTGTGAAAGGTCTGTCGTGATCATTGTTCTCAAGCCCGACTATACCGACGAGCAGCTACAGCATATCTGCGAAAAAGTCGAAGAAATGGGCTTTCGGTACGAGTTGAGCCGAGGTGTTCAACGGACCGTGTTGGGTGTGATTGGTGAAGAGGAAGAACTGCGAAATGCTCCTCTGCAGGCAATCCCCGGTGTCGAAAATGTGTTGTCGGTGTTGAAGCCGTACAAGCTCGCAAGCCGCGAATTTCATCAGGAAGATTCGGTCTTTGAACTCGGTCACGGGGTCAAAGTCGGCGGGAAGTCGATGATTCTCATCGCTGGTCCCTGTGCAATTGAAGGTGAAGATATCCTGTTCGAGATCGGTCGAGCAGTAAAAGATTCCGGAGCCAACGTTCTGAGAGGCGGAGCATTCAAGCCACGTACCAGCCCATACAGCTTTCAGGGTCTGGGAGAAGACGGGTTGAAAATTCTGCGGACTGTGGGTGACGAGCTGCAAATGCCAGTCGTGACCGAGGTCATGGATCCGCGGCAGGTCGAGTTGGTTGTCGAGTATGCCGACATTCTGCAGCTCGGTGCCCGCAACATGCAGAACTTCAATCTTCTGAAAGAGATTGGCAGCACCGACAAACCTGTGCTGTTGAAACGTGGAATGAGTGCGACCGTTCAGGATCTACTCATGTCAGCCGAATACGTTCTGGCTCATGGCAACAAAAGAGTCATCCTCTGCGAACGCGGGATTCGAAGCTTTGATTCCTCGACACGAAATCTGCTCGATCTCTCGATGGTCCCCAATTCAAAGGGATGCTCGCATTTGCCGATCGTTGTCGACCCGAGCCACGCAACCGGTCGTCCGGACTTGATTCCAAGCATGGCACTGGCGGCCGTTGCAGCTGGGGCGGATGGAATTCATATCGAAGTTCACAGCTGTCCTGAGAAAGCAATGAGCGACGGTCCACAGGCACTCTTGCCGGGACAGTTCAATGAACTTGCAGAGCAGATTCGGTCTCTGGCATCGTTCTTCAAGAAAGAAGTTGCACCAACTCCGCAAGTTGTCTGAGCAGGTTTCTCTCGCATGACCACGGAGAAAAAAAACGAAGCGACCCAGCCAAGGTGAGTGCTCATTTCACTTCCCTTGACTGGTCATCGTTTTTTGATTTGAACCGATGCCGATTCCCACGGAAATTGGAGGACCAGCATGCAATGGTTGGCAGTTGCTTTGGGAGGGAGCCTTGGGGCGATGCTGCGATTCGCGCTGAGTCAATGGGTGGTCCGGCGTTTTCCTGTCGGAACACTTGTCGTTAACGTCGTCGGCTGCTTCTTGATTGGTCTATTGATTTCACTGGCTGTGAAAACGAAATGGCCCGGACCGACGATGCAGTGTTTTCTCATCGGGGGATTTCTGGGATCACTAACGACGTTTTCGACCTTCGCTTATCAAACGTTTGAGCTGTCAGCGGAAGAGAGCTTGAGCTGGGGAATGCTCAACCTGTTCTCGAATCTTGTTCTCGGCCTAGCTCTCGTCTGGTTGGGAATCGTCACGGGCGAAGCGATCGCTGCGACGTTTGAGTCGTCGAACTGAACTCTTTGAATAGATTTCTCAACGACCTTCTTGCGGGTTCCACCACCAGCTGCCTTCGGGAGCAGGAGACTGCGTTCCTGGTAAAGCGGAAACTCCTTCGTCGCGTACATCACGCGCAACTCGTCCAGCATCGATCGTAACGCCTCCAACAAGCCCGAGGAGGACGCCGCCCGCCTTCTTGGTCGTCGATCTCGATTCAACGAAACGTGGAGGGCTGTAGACTTCGAGCGGAAGTCGATCATCCTGCATCAGTGTGGGGAAGGCATCTTCCACGTTTCCCCGATCCCAATTCTGATCAATCAACGCTCCGGCGAGAGCCAGATCGTACAAGCTTTGAAGCTCTGCGAAGGCGGGTTGCCGGGCTGCGAGTTCTTCGAAGTGTTCGGTGAATTGTTGAGCGAAGCGCTCAGTAGACTTCCGCGTGACGGACGAGGCCGAACGGTCTCCTGTCGCATCCGAGATTTCTTCCTGTGCCATCAATTGGGCTCGTTGACCTTTGATTGCGAAAACAGTTTTCTCGGCGTTCGTTCCGATCGGTTCGTAGAGCGGCATGAACCACCATCGCTGCAAGCTGTTTCCCTGAGGGCGAAGTAGTGCGAGATGGCTGGAAATGCCCCGCACTCCTGAAGGATCCAATCCGAGGGCAATGCGTTTCATTCGCAAGTCCGCTTCAACGAGTGCGAGCGCAAAGTGAGAATCGTCGGGAACACCCCAGATAGAAACTTGCTGGTTCCCCAGAATCGTGGCCATCGTTCGAATGCGACGCTGGGCAGAAGCAGTGGAGGTCACACTCGAGTTGGCACGCACGAAGTTCTGAAGCTTTGACAGGTTCTCATTCGTCGGATCAATCGAAACGCCGATTTCATTTTGTCCAGAAACCGTTGAGCGAAGCGCCACGACAAAATCGTCCAACTTCATCGGAGGACGTCCGGTGGTGTTGCCCAGAATCTGTCCGTCCGGCCCCGGTCCGAAACCTTCTGCCGGGCCGACGATTCGAATGTCTTGTTGTTCTGGATCGATGACGACGTAGTCGATGCGCTGAAGACCAGCGAGATAGGCGATGGCAGGCGGAACTTCCGATTCGCTCGCAAGGCTGGAGCGTAGTGCCTCATCGAGTTGCTTCAACGAAAGAACTCTCGCTTCGTTCTGTTCGATTAAAGTGGGATCTCCAAGTTGCTCAGCGAAAGCGGATTGAAGGTCCTTGAGTTCAGACCTTGAGATTCTTCGCGTTGGAGACGTGCTGACGATTCCGTCAGCGTCGATCAGAATTCCGCCGACGTTCTGATTTCCGTTGTTCCCGTTGCCATTTCCATTTCCGTTCCCGCCGCCCGGCTGTTGTTGGGCCGGAAGGTTAAAAGGGCTGATGATCACGAGAATTGCACAGCAAAGCAGAAACTTGAGAGAGTGACGCATGGATCGTTGATTCCTTTTTGCGAACTCATCTCCCCAAGGGGGGATGCGGACCGTTCGTCGACGATTGGTTGATCATACCCGGCTCCCTATCAGAAACGCGAACGGATTCTCTTTCGCAACAGCTGGATCAACGAGAATTCCGAACTGTTAAAGCGGAGAGTCTCAATCGTCTGGGCAGACTACTGTTGCCGCCAGAAGCGGGGCGTCAGCAACACCAGAATGGCGAACAGTTCGAGCCTGCCCAGCAACATCAACATGGTCAGAAGCCACTTCCCCTGCTGCGAAAAATTCGAGAAGTTTTCCGTCGGTCCAATGACTCCCAGGCCGGGGCCGACGTTATTCAACGTGGCTGCGACAGCCGTTCCGCAGTCGAGAAGTTTCTCTGCAATTCCGTGTTCACCGTGCGTTTTCCAGAGATCGTCAGGTTCGATGGTAATCAGCAAAAGCCAGCTTCCCAGGAAAATGACCATCACCATACAAAAGTAAACGACGACGTCGTGGCGAATGCGTTCTTCGACGACGATCCCTCCGAGTCGAAGGGGGCGAACCACATTCGGTCGAAATGATTTTTCGATCTCGAGGATGAATATCTTGCCGAGCAGAACCCAGCGAATGACCTTGATTCCCCCTGCCGTCGAGCCAGCACAACCTCCCACGAACATCAGCAGGAACAGCAGACCCTTCGCGAATTCGCTCCAGTTGGAAAAGTCTTCCGTGCCGAATCCTGTTGTCGTGATGATCGAGACCGTGGCGAACAAGCTGTGCTGCAAAGCCACGAACAGATTTCTGTAGTAACCGTTCACCATCAGGCTGATTGTGAGCAGGATGGTGACCACCAGAATGATCATCAGGTACGCACGCAGCTCGGCGTCGCTCGTCAAATGCTTCAGCCGCTTCGTCCAGCTGTCTTTGTGGTGTCGGCGAAAGACCAGGTAGTAAAGCGAGAAGTTCACTCCCGCGAGCAACATGAAGATGATGATAATGAACTCAACCGGCCCTCCATTGTAGAAGCCTACGCTGGAGTTGTGAGTGCTGAATCCTCCGGTTGCCATGGTCCCGAACGTATGGCACAGCGATTCGTATAGAGAAACTCCGCACGACATCAGCAAGACAGTTTCGATTCCGCTGAAGACGACGTATATCGTCCACATCACAATGGCAGATTCCTGAACCCGCGGACGGACAGATTCGGTGATCGGGCCGGGGACTTCGCGTTTCAGCATCGCCTTCCCCCCTGCCCCCAACTGGCCGAGAATTGCGACGAAGAGGACGATAATTCCCATGCCGCCCAGCCAGTGAGTGAAGCATCGCCAGAACATGATGCAGCGGGGAATGACTTCGGGATCTTCAAGTTCGGTGAGAAGCGAGGCACCCGTCGTCGTAAATCCGGAAACCGACTCAAAGAACGCGTCGATAGGAGTCATTTTAACGCCGGGAGATCGCTCGCTTCCCGAGAATAGAAAGGGGAGCGCACCCAGGACTCCAGCGAGAATCCAACCCATGCCGACGGTGGCGAATGCTTCCTTCCTGAGGATTGAAGACTTGCTTTGATGTCCCCAGGCGTACAAAGCCCCGCTGATTGCGAGGCTGCAAAGCATTGCGAAGACGAGACCCCAGAATCCGCGTGCTTCGAACGTTTCCACTTGTCCCATGGCCGGGAATGCCCACGGCAGACTGAAGGCCATGGATGCCCCCACGAGCAATCCGAGCAGTCCGAGCATCCGTGCAACAATGGGCCAGTTCATACAAGTTCGTCGTTATAAAGTTGTGTGTGACCTGTCACGCAGTTGGTCGACACAAATGAATGCAGCGTAAGTGTCGAGATGAAAGATTGCGAGCGTTTCACGGAATCCACCGTCAGCGAACTGTCTGCCACGCAATCAGACATGACGTACGTGAAACTCTCAGGCTCCCGCCCGAAGGAAAATCGTGAGGCTGTAGACGACCACTCCGACAACAACGACTGTTCCGAAATTCAATAGCCAGCGGGCAGTGGCTGGCTTCTTCAGTGCGATGATCTGAGCGATGACACAGACGACAACGACCAGCGAAAGCTTGAAGTAAAGCATCCCCTGCACTGGCCCCCAATGATTTAGAAAGAACTCCGCAACGGGGTTCGACTCTCGAAACTTACCTGTGGAGAGAAGCAGGTAGGTCATCAGAAAATCGAGGACGTTCACCAGAATGAACATCGCGGTTTCAGCTTCGAGTGGAAGGTGACCGACGAGCAAATCTGACCATGATCGCTCTGTTTCGTGTTCGCCTACTTCCGAAACTGCGTCAGAGTTCTCGGAATCCTGGTTCATCGCTGTCCTGCTGTGATTGATCTGACGACTGTATTCTCAGCCCGAGTGGGCGTACTGATTATAAGATGCCTTGCCGCTGATTCCGAGGCGATGCACAGGAATTCAGGCAAGCATCAATATGGACTATTGGCTCTGATAGCGAATCGGATCGGTCAGCCCGGCTTCCTGAAATCCACGTTGTCGCAACTGGCACGAATCACAATGCCCGCAACTCACACCTTCCGGAGAAGGATCGTAGCAGCTGTGGGTCAGTGAATAGTCGACACCGAGTTCGATACCACGTTTGATGATTTGAGACTTTGTGAGGTGAATCAGCGGGCTGTGAATCTGAAACGTCCCCTCCCCGTCGACACCTGCTTTGGTGGCGAGATTGGCCGTCTTCTGAAACTGTTCGATGAACTCCGGCCGACAGTCGGGATATCCGCTGTAATCCACGGCATTGACGCCGATGAAGATGTCGAACGACTTCAAGACTTCGGACCATGCGAGTGCCAGCGAGAGAAACACTGTGTTACGAGCTGGCACATATGTAGACGGAATCCCTGCCGACATGCTTTCTTCATCGCGATCCTTGGGAACATCGATGTCGGCTGTCAGCGATGATCCGCCGAACTTTCTGAGGTCGATGGGAATCGTCACATGTTCGGCGACGCCCAGACGTTCACCGACGCGATGAGCTGCTTCGAGTTCGAAACGGTGACGCTGACCGTAATCGAATGAAAGTGCGTGACAGGTAAAGCCTTCGTTCTTCGCGATGGCGAGAGCTGTGGCTGAATCGAGTCCGCCGCTGAGCAAGACCACTGCAGGTCGTGGCTGTTGAGTGTTTGAGTTCATCAGTCTTGGTCGATCGTAGTCGTGGCAGGATGGAAACCGGTGGTGCCGGTGGAGACCCTGTAGAGTCCAGTTCCGACGGTGAGATAGAGCGATTTTCCGTCGTCGTTGATACCGAAACAGCAATTCGTGGGGAGTTCAGGTGTCGGAAGAAATTCCAGTTCTTCTCCAGTCGGCGAGAAGACCGCAATTCCGAATCGGTCCTCGCTACGGACTGCTGCAATCACATTCCCGTTTGCGTCGACGGTCATGCCATCGATGCCGGTTTGATCTCCGAAATCGCGAAGGACACGCCGATTCTTCACTGATCCATCCGGCAATAAATCAAACGCATTCAACGTCATTCGCTTCGGCGATTCAGGCTCTTGGTTATCAGACTGGCCCGTCGATCCATTGTCTGTTTCGGCAACGTAGAGGGTTTTCCCGTCGGGAGAGAGAACGACTCCGTTTGGTTTTGTGATCCCCGTTTTTAATCGTGTCAGTTGTTTTGTCTTCGGATCAAATCGGAAGACGTTCATGAGGTCGAGTTCGATCTTCTCCGGACCGATATAACGCGGATCGCTGAAGAAAATGGACCCGTCTGGATGAATGACGAGGTCGTTCGGGGAATTCAATCGCTTCCCGTTGAACTTCGAAACCAGTGGTTCAACTTTCCCGCCTTCTTGAATTCTACAAAGCGCGATTTTTCCTCCGTTGGCTCCGCAGCAGGCGATGAGCGAACCGGACCGGTCAAACATCAGCCCGTTGCTTTGCCCACTGTCCGAACAGAAGACGTCCGTCTTGCCTGTTTTCGGATCGAACCGCATGATCTTTCCGGGACGTTCTGTTCTCGCGATATCACTAAAATAAATCCGCCCGTCCGGTCCGACAGCGACTCCTTCGGTGAATTCACCGTCATTCCAGAGAAGCTCGAGTTCAGTATCTGGAGCGAAGACCGATCGCGTTTGTGAGGACTCGTTCTCAGCTGCCTGAGCAATGCTATTCCCACCGATCAGCACCAGAGAGAATCCAAAGCTGATCATTGACGCATATCCACATTTCATGGGCGGTTTCCTCGGAGAATCGTCTATCAGTTTTCAGTGAAGTCAGTCTTCGATGGTTACTTCGCAATCTGAACAACTCCCCGCCCGGAAAACTTCCCAGCGAGAATTTCATCGACAGCGTTCGGAAGGTCATCGAATGTCAGCGGGACTTTGAGTTGATCAAGATCATCCAACTTCCAGTCGCTGGCGAGTTTCTTCCAGATCTCCGCTCGCTGATCATCAGGACACCATGCGGAATCAATTCCGGCCAGCGTGACCCCTCGGAGGATGAATGGATAGACCGTCAACGGGAGTTCCGCGCCGCCTGTGACTCCGCAGCATGCGACACATCCGCGATGATGAGTTTTCTTGATGAGCGTCGCGAGTGTGTCTCCGCCGACCGTATCCACACCCGCTGCGAATTCCCCTTTCAGCAGAGGTCGTTTTTCCGCACTCAAAAGCTCGCGACCGGAGATTTCCTTTGCCCCCAGCGACTTCAACCAGTCGTGCTTTTCAGTTTTGCCTGTGACTGCATGCACATGGAATCCGAGTTTTGCCAGCAATGCGACGGAGAGGCTTCCGACTCCCCCAGTTGCTCCGGTGACCACGACGGGGCCCTGCTCCGGCAGGATTTTGTGATCGAGGATCGCGCTCACGCACTGAGCAGCTGTGAATCCCGCAGTCCCCAGAATCATGCTTTCTTCTGGCGTCATTCCGTCCGGAAGTGGGACAAGCCAGTCCCCAGGACAAATCAAGTTCTCCGACCATCCCCCCCAGCGCTCGACACCAAGCTCGTGACCGGTGGCAATGACAACATCACCGGCTTTGAATCGATCGTCTTGACTCTCGACAACGGTCCCGACCGAATCGATGCCCGGAACGTGGGGGAAGTTTTTCACAATGCCCGGATGCCCGGTTGCTGCCATCGCATCTTTGTAGTTGAGCGACGACAGACTCACTTCCAGCAGCACGTCTCCCGATTGGAGAGGGCCGATCTTTGTAGAAGTGACAGCTGCCTGAACGGATTCGTCTGTTCGATTGACGAGATAACAACTCGTCGTTCGCTCCTCCATGTTGTCTCCAATGGATCAGAATTTTCGCTGAGCGTGGCTAGACCCATGATAGTCACGAAGCGAGGATTTTTCACCGACCGCGACGAGGGAGAACGGTCTCGCTTGAGAGGTTGAATGGCATCGTGGCTGAATCAGAGCCAGCAACTGGCCCAGACATTGGGATTCACTGGTGTAATCCTCAATTTCGCAGGTTTCGAAATCTTAGGCGGGGTCGTTGGGTTTGACGTCCGTCAATTGATCGACTCAACTGTGCAGGAAACATCGAACAGAATCGATGCGAGTCTGTTACGCCCGAGCAAGTCGTTCGGGGGTGTCGACTCGCTGACACGTTGACTCGGGCATTGGCCGTGTTTGCTCGCAATTATCGATGCAAACTCAAACGACAGATGCTCAAGCATCACTCATGAGGAGTTCTTCTTGGATCCCCTGATCATTCTCGCCATTGGTATTGTCACAATCCTGGGTCTCATTCTGATCCTGAAAGTCAATGCGTTTCTCGCGTTGATCGTTTCAGCGATTGTCGTGAGTCTGCTTTCTCCGGGAGCGGTCGAAGACAAGATCTCTCGCGTTGCTGATTCGTTCGGAAGCGCAGCTGGGAATATTGCGATTGTGATTGGGCTGGCCGCCATCATTGGTGAGTGTATGATGGTCTCCGGGGCTGCCGATCGAATTGTACAGGCGTTTCTCGGCTGGCTAGGCGAGAAACGAGCGTCATGGGCGTTGATGGGAAGCGGATTCGTGCTTTCCGTTCCCGTCTTCTTCGATACGGTTTTTTACTTGCTGGTCCCGCTGGCACGTTCGCTGTTTCGCAGAACCAACAAGAATTATCTGCTCTATATTCTCGCGATTGCTGCCGGAGGAGCGATTACACACACCCTCGTGCCGCCGACTCCGGGGCCGCTCGTGATGGCGACGACCTTGGGAATCGACATTGGAACGATGATTCTCGTCGGGGCGATGGTGGCTTTGCCCGCTGCGATTGCGGGGTTGGCGATCTCTGCCTGGCTCAACAAAATGATCGAGATTCCGTTTCGTGATGACCGTGTCGTCGGAACCGAAGATGATGTGCCTGAAGTTCCGAAAACGACTCCGCCGCTGTGGTTGTCGTTGTTGCCAGTCATCCTGCCGGTCGCTCTGATCTCGGCGAATACCGCACTCGATACCTTGGCAAACGCGGAACATACTCCCCGCTTGCAAGTAGCGGATATCACCGACTGGTCAGCGTTTCAGTCCGCACTGGTCGGACCGGATGCCGCTCCGGCTGCTCAAAGGATTGCGAGCGTCTTGCCGGAAGACGTTAGAGAGATCTTCGAGGAACCAAACCTCGATGAGGAACAGAAGCAAAGCGTCGTCACCGCATTCAATGACGTGCTCGTTCAGAAAAGCCCGCTGCTTTACGACAATCATGCCTTCGATGAAGTGATCGACAAGAGTTGGAAAATCGACGAACAACTCAATGCAGACAAGATCTCCAAGGAGCGTGCTCTCGAGTTGGAACGTGAGTCGCTGGTCAGTGCTCTTTCGCAATCTGATCTCGACGCAATGAAAGTCCATGAGCGAGAGCGATTCAATCGACTGCTGCTGGAAGTGACGTTCCCGAAACTGATTCGTGCCCACGATTGGAATACTCCTCTGCGACAGGCAGCGAACGTTTCCAAGCTGTTCGGAAATGCGAACCTGGCTTTGCTGCTTTCGACCATCATTGCGATGTGGATTGTTTTCCGTCAGAAGAAGCCAACGCTGAAAGCGATGTCAGAAACGGTTGAGCTGGCACTGATGAGCGGCGGAACCATCATTCTAATCACCGCTGCCGGGGGAGCATTTGGAGCGATGCTTAAGGTGGCTGGCATCGGAGATGCGATTCGAGACATGTTCACCAGTGGCGAAGTCTCTTCCTCGTCGACCGGGATGGCGTTCCTGATTCTTGGTTATTCATTGGCTGCACTGCTGAAGGTGGCTCAAGGTTCGAGCACGACTGCGATGATCATCGGTTCTGGAATGTTGGCGTCGATGATCAGCGGCGTCGAACTTGGTTTTCATCCCGTTTACCTGGCGACGGCCATTGGAGCTGGTTCGCTGATGGGAAGCTGGATGAATGATTCCGGATTCTGGATCTTCACGAAAATGGGCCGCCTGACCGAATCGGAAAGCCTTCGCTCCTGGACTCCGATGCTAGCCGTTCTCAGTCTGGTGAGTTTCGGAACGACGATCCTGCTCTCGCAATTCCTTCCACTGCTTCCAACGGCATAAAAGAAAGACCTCCTCAATGATTGATTGAGGAGGTCCGTCTGTTGTGCTGATCGGAAAACGGCTTTGTGACTACTGCCGTTTTCCGTAGACGACCACTTGATTCAAGTGGAGAATCCCCTTCCCGTCTAATCCAATTTTGACGTATTGGCCGGTCGTTCCTGCAGGCAGATCGACGACGTAGTTTTCAGCTGGAGCTGATGACTCCCAAACTTGCTTCCAGTTCTCTCCATCGTCGGAAATCCAGACAGCCAGATCGCGTGCCCGCTCGTAGAATTGGGGATTGCGTCGATTCTGGATTTCGATGTGACGAATTTCAGAAGGTGCTGCGAGTCGAATTCCAATCGCGGGGTCCTTCGTCTCGTTGTTTGGCGAATGAAATGCGAATTCGCGGTTGTTCGAATCGACGGCACTCAGCACCAGGTGGGCATATTGTGACCAATGATCGGGGAAACCTTCGCCAAGCTGCAGGAGTGCATCCCGCGAGATCTCTTCGAAATCACCGTGTCGTCTGAGATCACCGACATCGGAGAGTCCGGTTTCGATCCAGCCATCTTCGCGGATTACGAAACCGGTTTGATCTGACAGAAACTCGATCAAGTCGAGGAATTCACCGGGGGCGATCGTTCTGACGAGACCTTCGGGCATCGAACTCGCTTTCATGTCACGACGCGCATCGATGTCGTCTTTGGCGATGACTTCCTGCTTCCCTTTGCCATCGTCTGTTGCAACTCCAAGGGTGAGGCTGTCATCGGTTTCCGCGAGGATGAATCCGTTGAGAACTTTTCCCTCGACGGTAGCAACCTGGACCGTCTCGTAACCTTTGGCAATCTTTTCGTTTGGATGAAGAATGTGAGTGATCAGCTCTTCGTGAGAGTAGCGAGCGCCGATTCCGTCCAGTCGCGGTCCGAACTGTTTGCCGAGATCGCCAATTTGATGGCAAGCGGAGCAGACCCGTTCGAAGACGACTCTTCCTTCATTGGCCTTTCCGCCACCAATGGATGCCAGCGACTGAATCGCACGTTGCTGGTCTCGCCGGGAAGCTTCTGAGTCCTGAGCTATTGCGAGTGGACGAATCGCTTTGCCGCCTGGAGTCGCTGCGAGAAGGAAGTCTTCAAAGTACTTTCTGGCAGCATCACTCGATTTGGCCAGTGGAGATTGCTCACCTTGAAGCGAGTCCGCAAACGGAGCGAGTGCTTGCAGCGTGTGTTCCAAGGTGTATTCGATCCAGTAATCAAGCGGCTGATCAACGACTTGCAGTGAAACGGCGAGGGCTTCTGGGGTTTGAACGAAGCTGAGTGCTCGAACGCCTTCCAGTCGCACGCGGGGATGAGGGTCACGAACAGCTGTTTCGAAGATCGCGAATGCGTTGTCGTAGCGAGCGATTTCGTTCGCCACTGCATGCACAACCGCCGAGCGAGCGTGGAAGTCGTCCGCTTTCATCAGTCGATCGACCAGTGCTGGGTCGAGTTGTCGAAAGCTTTCCTGAATCCAGAGTGCTTCGCAGAGCTCCTCTTCTGTTCGATCGTCTTTCAACCAGTCATTCAGCGCGTTGAGGACTTCCTGTTGATCGCGCGCCCGTAGTTCGCGGCGAGCACGATAGCGAGTGCGGAGCTCGTAGGCTTTCAACTGGTCCAGCAGTTCCGGGATGCTCGCATCACTTTGCAGAACTGGTTCGATCAACGGAGTGTCGGTATGAATAAGCCGATAGATCCGGCCATGTTCGTGATCTCGATTCGGGTCACGCTGGGAGTATTGCATGTGCCCGATCAGGGCGTTGCACCAGTCTCCAAACCAGAGTGCTCCATCCGGGCCGATCTGAGGATCAACTGGGCGGAAAAAGTTGTCGGTCGAATCGAGCAAGTCTTCGACGCGTTGTCCGTCATAGCCAGCTGTCCCCGCTTGATCGTGAAGCGTAAAGCGAGGCATTCCGTGCATGTTGATCACGCAGGCGTAGATAAACTGCCCCTGCACATCATCCGGAAAATGACGACTGAACAGAAACTCGTTCCCCACAGCTGGTCGCATTCCTTCGTTGTTGAAAACGGGTTGAAGCGTTCGACGTGACGAGACGGGATAGCCCGAGAGAGGACTGGTCCAGTGTTGTTGAGCGTTGGTTCCATCGCCGATGATACCCATTCCCCAGCGATCAAAGACCATGCACCATGGGTTGCCATAACCAGGGGTTCGGAAGTGGCGGAACCGCCAGCTTTGAGGGTCGAGGACGTAAGAACCGGACGGGCCTTTATTGCGAAACGGTCCCCAAGGAGTTTCCAGAGTTGTCGACATCGACACCCCCTCCTGCATATAGAGCAGTCCCCCGTGAGACCATTCCCAGGCACCCATGGCATGATGAGTATCGTCGGTCGCGATGCCGTCGAGAACTTGAGTCGCTTCATCGGCGACATCATCCCCGTCGGTATCTCGAAGAAAGAGAATGCGAGGCTCGTCGACGACGAGAACTCCATCTTCGTAAAACTCAAACCCGGTCGGGCAAATCAATTGATCGTAGAAGGTCTTGCAGACATCAGCCCGGCCATCGTTGTCTGTATCTTCCAGAATCAGAAGTTTGTCACCCGGGCGTGCTGAGCCGGGAAGCCACTGCGGATAATTGACCATGCAGGAAACCCACAAACGTCCCTTGCTGTCAAAGGCCATCTGGTTTGGGTTTGCCAGTTCTGGAAACTCTCGTTCGGATGCAAAGAGTTCGACTTCAAAACCTTCCGGAACACTCATCTGAGAAATGGATTCTTCAGGGGAGGGGTATTCGAGAGTCTTGGGCTCCCGCATTTTTCGAAACCCGTCGTCTCGAGTTCCGAACATCGTTTCCGGAATGAAGACCTCGCCGGTTTTGGAGTCATCAGGTTGGGGAGCGACGTTCTTGCCCGCGATCAAATCCCAGATGTATTGATCCCGAACTGCGACCATGTTGCGAATCTTCGCGTACTCTCCCGGAAACGTTTCGGTGTCCCAGGTTCTTCGGCCCCCGTACACATACCAGCCATTAAGCATGCGATAGTCTTGCAGGTGCAGCCATGACTTGTCGTTGACGACTTTTCGAAGCTGCTCGTATCCGGCCGAACCGATGTTGACGGGATCAGCTTCCGGAAAGAGTTGCTGATCGAGAGTCGTTGCGAGGAGTTGGTCTCCTTCATCGTTGTGATGAATCCCGTTGATTGTAAATTGTGCCCCGGGTTCCTGCCCGAATTCCTCGACGGTAGGAGTCAACAGATCGAGGAAGGGAGCGTCGATCTCCGCAGCGAGTTCCCGAACTGCGTCGCTATAGAGTTTCAGAACACGGTTGTTCTCATTGCCATCTGGAAGTAGCGGATTGTCGGTTGCTTCGAAGGCCATCGGGCTGACTAGGACGAAGCGGGCAGGGCGGTCCGGCTTCGAGTGCGTCTGTTTGGTTTGTTCGATCCAATTCCGATACTGGTCCTGGAATGCAGCGATGGCTTCCGGTGAGTCTCCAGAGAAGTGTTCGTTGAAGCCAAAGAAGCAGAAAAACAGCTCCGGTTCAAAGACCTCAATCGGCGTGTCAATTTTCGTGTAGTTATCGGGTCGCTGCTGAAGACCAACTTCATCGGCAGGCCAACCGAAGTTGCGAATGACCAGTTGTTTTTCAGGAAAACGCGTGTGAAGCATGGTCTCGAAGTGACCGAACAAATTCATTCGCTCGGCCAGTGAACCGCCCATGAAAGCGATTCGTTCGTTGTCCCGAAACTCAAAGTTCTCGGGCGTGGCAGCATCTATTTCTGCAGGGAGCAGACACATCGTCGTCAGCAGAAGAATGAAGACTTTCAAGGTGGGCATGTGGTGATCCTTGTGGGGCGATGGATGAGTCAATCGACCCAGTTCAGGGGGTAGGGGACAGGGAGTCCGCGTGATCGAATGCGCTCAATTGTGCGGGCGTTCTCGGACGGTCGATGACTGGCGGGTTGGCTGTTGCACATCGGCAGGCAATTTCTTCCCGCTTCCGCGAGAATCCCGTCAGTGATTGATCAGAAATGATGAATCAAACGCCGTCCGTTTTCAACGGATCGGGGATGACCCACCGGTCAAACCTTGAGCAGCTGAGGCTCGGTGAAGTTGGTCGGAGGCGAACAGATTCTGCACTGTCGGAAGGAGCAGTTTTTGGTCTCCGAAGACTCACAATCGATACAGTGAGGATGTTGGAAAGAAACGGAACCGGCACAATCGCTACATTCGGCAATCCCTTCTTGTCTTTGCCAGGCTCGCGACTTTCGCTGTCCTTTCGATTTCCCCTGCTTTCTCGTTGGTCGATCATTTCTGTATCACCCAACACCATTCGCTGCCATGCAGGTCAACACATGGCGGTGACAGGTATTCACACTCACCATCCTTTTACCTTACGGACACTGGCACTCAGTCCGGAAAGGTCCCAGCGAGGAGTCAGGAAGATGCTCGTTCTTTCACGCCACCGAGATGAAAGCATTATGATCGGCGATGATGTCGTCGTCACGATTGTGGACATTCGTGGGGACAAAGTCCGCCTTGGAATTCAGGCCCCCACCGAGATCCCTGTGCATCGACAGGAAGTTTATGAAGCCATTCAACGTGAGAAGAACCCGAACAGTCAAGCGACATCGGCAAAGTCGACAGCCTGACGGTCGTCGGTTTTCCGTTCACGATAGAGGCGTTGCCGTGTCCCCTCACGCGGCAACGCCTTTTCCCATTTCCCTCACTGAGACGGGCAGAGAAGTCTTGTCATGATCTGGTTCATTGTCGGATGTATCGCCCCGGCATTTTTGATTTCGTTTGTCGTAACCCGAATCGTGAAGCGCTATGCTGAAACGTGGGGTCTCGTTGATCAGCCCGCTGCTCGGAAGGTGCATGTCACGCCAACTCCTCTGGGAGGTGGAATCGCGATCTACTTTGGGTTTCTGATTCCCATTCTCGCTGCCCAGGTTTTCGCAGCTGCCGCGATTCAAGGCTTGGTTCCCAGCGACTGGGTTCCGGAACTTCTACGAACGCATTTTGAGGGAATTCAGTACCGGGCACCGCAGTTCTGGACGCTCATGGCGGGAGGAACTGTGCTGGCCTTGATGGGTCTGTACGACGATCAGTTCGGCCTCTCCTGGAAGGTTCGCCTCGTCGTGCAGTTTCTGGTTGCGGGGATGCTGGTGCTCACTGGAACTTCCGCCACGATTTTCGTCTCCGTTCCCTGGTTCGGGATGCTGGTGAGTGTGGTGTGGATTGTCGTTCTGATTAACTCGCTCAATTTCTTGGACAACATGGACGGCTTGAGTGCGGGAATCGGGCTGATTGCATCGCTGATGTTCGCTTCTGTGATGCTGAACGGAACAAGTGAACCGCGCTGGCTTGTCGGTGGAGCACTGCTTGTCTTGAGTGGTTCACTCGCGGGATTCCTGGTGTTCAACTGGCCGCCAGCGAGCATTTTTATGGGCGATGCGGGGAGCACATTCCTCGGAATGATGCTGGCCAGCCTGACGCTGCTCGGGACGTTCTACGACAGTGGTGTCTCACAAACCCATGTGATTCTGGCTCCGTTGTGCATCCTCGCGATCCCGCTGTACGACTTCACTTCCGTCATGCTGATTCGTCTCAGTCAGGGGCGAAGTCCGTTTCAACCGGACAAGAGCCATTTTTCTCACCGATTGACCGGGATTGGGCTGAGTCGGACGAATGCGGTTCTCACCGTGCATTTCGCAACGCTGACAACCGGGTTAGGGGCATTGTTGCTGTATCACGTTGATGGCTGGAGTGGGGCGATGCTGGTGATTGCTTTGGTGCTGTGTACGCTTGTCATTGTTTCTATTCTGGAAATGGCGGCGGGAAGAGCGAACAATCAGGAGAAGTCGAACCCGCCCGCTCCTTCTGAAACCAACTGACAAGACCGAAGTGAACTATTTTACCCATGCTGTTCCGTTCCTCGGCTCGGATCTTTACGTCGTTGGAACCTGCATTCCAGACATGCTGGCGGTCGTCGATCGTCGGGCTCGTCTTCGTCTCAAAGCAGTCGATCGCCGCATTGAAGACGTCGACCAATCTGTCGAAGGTGATTCAGAGCAGGAACTTCTGAACGGGATTCGACAACATCTGCTCGATGACCGCTGGTTTCACGGGACTGAAGGCTTTTACTCGGTGACTGCCCAACTGGGGGAAGGATTTCGAAGCGTCTTGCCGGACGGAGATTCCTGGAGATGCGGATTTCTGGGACATCTCGTCATGGAACTGCTTCTTGACGATGTCTTGATTCAGCTCGATCGCTCTCGATTGGAAGAGTTTTACCAGAGCTTTCATCGCGTCGATCACGCGTACGTGCAGACGGTCGTTTCGAATGTCGCGACACGGGAAGTGCCGGATCTGGCCCGATTCCTGGGACTCTTTCTCAACGAGCGATTTCTCGATGACTATGCGAAAGACGAACGGCTTCACTTTCGACTCAATCAAGTCATGAAACGTGTGAAACTCGAGCCGCTGCCGGCTGCGGTTCTTCCCGTCCTCGAATTCGGACGGAGCGTCGTTAGAGAGAATGTAGACGCACTTCTCCCGCAGGAAATGTTTCCGAATCGCGACGTCCTCGGGAATCTCTCCTAATAGCTGTTCGAGTCTTCTCAGAAACGGTTTGCAGTCCGAAAAGCAGTGGCTTAGTGGGCCTGACGGGGAGTGCTTCAAGCATGAAGATAGGCGCATCCCGCCGAATCGACGAGAGCGATACGAGTCGGATCTTCCACAAAGCTGACTGTTCAAATCATATGAAGATTCTCCAACCCTTTCGTAAGTGGTTTTGACACCCTAAACTTCTGTCAATCTCAGCGCGTTCTGTTCAGAAAACGCGCATTGGATTCGCGGTCACATCCAACCTTCGTTTCGAAATTCATGGTAAGGCACGGACATGGCAGGGAATGATTGGCTCCAACAGTTTGTGGACGACGACACGATCAGCGCGGACCAGCTTTCCGAAGCGATCAACGTCGCTCAAGCCGGCGGAATCATGCCGGAAGATGCTCTTGTCAAACTCGGCTATGTCGACGAGTCCCGAATCGCGGAAGCCAAGGCGAATGCCTTCGGATTCAACTTCACAGACCTCGACAACCTCGAAATTCCCGGCGCCATCATCGAATTGGTGCCTGAGTCCGTCGCTCGCGAAAACACCTGCATTCCCGTCGAATTCATGGGTGAGCGACTCGTCGTGGCCGTTGTCGACCCGATGAACTTCGAGGTTATGGAGAAGCTGAGGTTCATTCTCAACAAAGATGTCGAATTGACCATGGCCTCGAAAGAGTCCATTAACGAGTCGATCAATCGTCACTACGGCGGCTCAGAAACTGAGTCCGTGGACTCAATGCTGATGGAGTTCACCGAAACGGCCATCGACTTCACCGAAACCGATTTGTCGTCCGCTGAGGCCGATGCGTCTGACGAGGAATCGTCGCCGATCGTGCGTCTGGTGAATCTGATTATCACAGAAGCAGCGAATATGCGGGCGAGCGACATTCACGTCGAACCGTTCGAAGACCGCATTCGCATTCGGTATCGAATCGACGGAGTTCTCGTTGAACGCGACAGCCCGCCACGACGTCTGCTCGCTGCTCTGACTTCACGCTTTAAAGTCATGGCACGCATGGACATCGCGGAAAAACGTCGACCTCAGGACGGTCGAATCAAAACGCGAGTCGGCGGAAAAGAGATCGATCTACGGGTGAGCGTCCTCCCGACGAACCACGGGCAGGCGATCGTTCTCCGAATTCTGGACCGTGACAATATTAAGGTCGGGATTCGAAATCTGGGCTTCAGCGAAGAAAACTATCGGCGGTTCCAGAACATCATCCGTCGCCCGAACGGAATCTTTCTGGTGACAGGTCCGACGGGAAGTGGAAAGACGACCACGCTCTACAGTGCTCTGGGAGAGCTCAACCGACCCGACCGAAAGATCATCACAGCCGAAGACCCGGTGGAGTATTACCTCCCGGGGATTAATCAGGTCGAAGTGAGACACAACATCGGGCTCGATTTCGCACGTATCATTCGCGCGATGCTTCGTCAGGCACCGAATGTGATCCTCGTCGGGGAAATCCGCGATACCGAGACCGGAGAAATGGCAATTCAAGCTTCTTTGACTGGACACTTGGTATTTAGTACTCTTCACACGAACGATGCGCCCGGTTCTATTACACGACTGATCGATATGGGTGTTCAGCCATTTCTTGTCGCTTCCAGCCTGATGGCCGTCATGGCCCAGCGTCTGATTCGCGTTGTCTGCTCCAAGTGCGGAACGTCATATCAGCCCGATCAGGAAGAACTCGACTTCTTCGAACTCTCTCAGGAACAGCTGGATTCTGCCAACTTCCGACACGGAACAGGCTGTGCCAATTGCCAGCACACCGGGTTTCGAGGTCGAAAAGCTGTGTTCGAATTGATGATGATGAATTCAACGATTCGGGATATGGCATTCCGCAGTGAGCCTGCTCAGAACATTCGTCGACAGGCCAGACTGTTCGGAATGAAATCGCTGGACATGGACGCAATTGACAAGGCGCTCGAAGGGCTGTCGACTCTCAGCGAAGCGTACAAGCTGCGTACAGGAGGTCACTAGGTCTGTGTCGAAATTGCGACGAAATCGCCTCTTTGTTGTCGCCATGCGGCGTCAATGATCCCAGTGGGTGTCGTCGCTGTGAGTTTTTGAGATTGATTTGGAGTCAATTTGACGTTGTTCGAAACGAGCGGAGGGTGATGTAAGTCGTCGTCGAGATGAAAGCTGGTTCGTTTTCGTGCTGAGCGGAACTGTTCTGTCGCTTCTGGGAATTTGGCGACGCAACAGCATTGTTCAGATCGGCCCTGAGCTGAATTCTGGCGGTCAAATTCGCATTCTCCATTCTTGATATCGATAATTCCTTCGCTGTTGGCATCATGCCCTCGGCGATCCAGTTCACATCACGAAGGTCAATATTCGGTGACAATTCAGATCGACAAACTGTTGGAGACAGTTGTCCGAGAGCGCGTGAGCGATTTGCACCTCACGACAGGACAGCCTCCAGTTGTTCGCCTTTCCGGGCGAATGCAACGTTTGGATACGAAATCACTTGAGCCCGAAGATACCGTGGCTCTGATGAAAAGTATTACCCCCGAGCGGAACCAGCAGGAACTCCAGGAAGTGGGGGGGACGGACTTTGGTTTTGCTTTCGGTGACAAAGCACGATTCCGTGTTGCTGTGTTCAAACAGCGTGGACATGTCGCACTAGTCTTGCGGCGAATTCCGAATGAGTTCCTCACGTTCGAGCAACTCGGATTGCCGCCAATCATTTCTGAGTTGATCTCACGACCTCGAGGTTTATTCCTCGTGACAGGTCCGACGGGAAGTGGGAAGACGACTTCGCTGGCGAGTATGATCAACTGGATCAATGATCACGAGCAACACCACATCATCACGCTTGAAGATCCGATTGAGTATTACCACGACCACAAGAAGTCGACGATCAACCAGCGGGAAGTCGGGGTTGATGTTCCGAACTTCCCGGAAGCACTTCGGCGTGCGTTGCGTATGGACCCCGACGTGATTCTGGTGGGGGAAATGCGAGACCTTGAAACGATTTCGTCGGCGATCACCGCGGCGGAAACGGGGCACGTGGTGTTCGGTACGCTGCACACCACCGGTGCTCAGGGAACTGTGGACCGTATCATCGACGTGTTCCCAACCAGCCAGCAGGAACAGATTCGAACGCAGTTGTCCGCTGCGATCATCGGGATCTTGAGTCAGGCACTTCTGCCTCGAATTCCGAAGGGGCTGGTCGCTGCTTACGAGATGTTGGTGGTGACACCTGCGATCGCGAACCTTATTCGCGAAGCCAAAACATTCCGTATCAACTCTTCGATTCAGACGGGCCGCAAGTACGGGATGCAGCTGCTCGATGATGCCTTGTATGACCTCTGGGCAAAAGGTCTGTGCGAAGAGCGGGATGTGGTTGTTCGATCCAACAACCCGGGAGAACTTCGAGCTCGAATCTCAAACGCCAAGCATGGGGAAATTGACGACGAAGAAGAGGAAGATGATGAAGACGAGTGGGAAGATGATTAATGCCCCACTTGCGGCTGGTCGGTAGGCCATGCTCGCTTCGATCGTTCCTTAGTCGGCGTTGCAAAGCTGTCTTCGCCGAAGGCAGCCAGTGAAGATCTCCCGAAACCGGACCCAACTTCAAGTCAGACATTGAGCCAGGAAGCCACATATGGCACAGCGCAAACTCGGACAAATTCTGGTCGACCTCGGCTACCTCAACGAAGATCAGCTTTGGGATGTGCTTGAAGAACAGAAGCAGTCTCCTGGGGAAGTGATTGGCCAGGTTGCCAAACGTATGGGGCTGGTCACTGAAGATCAGATTACCGAAGCGCTGGCTGAACAGTTTGGAATGCCGGTTGTTGCACTTGCTGAAACAACGATTCCGCCGAAAGTGCTTGAGCTCGTCCCGGAGACAATGGCGAGCGTTTACAAAATCATGCCGATCTCGCTTCAGGACAATGTCCTGACAGTGGCGATGGCCGATCCTCAGAATCTCGCAGCGCTCGACGATCTGCGAAACTTTCTGGGATACGATGTGCGTGGGGCTGTGTCGTCGTTGAATGAAGTCGAAGAGTCGATTGCTCGACACTACGCTTCGCAAGAAGACGACATGGAAAACCTGATGGACCAGCTCGAAGATCTGGAAGTCGGGAACAAATCGCTCCAGGTTCAACAAGGCGCTTACGACATCAGTGGAGAGGACGAAGTCACCAGTTCTCACCCGATTCGAAAGCTGCTCAACATGGTGATGTTGCTGGCGATCAAAGATCAGGCCAGCGATATTCACTTTGAGCCATTCGAAGATGAGTTCAAGATCCGAGTTCGCGCGGATGGTGTTCTCTACGAAATGGTTCCTCCACCTCGTCACCTCGCGGCAGCAATTGTCAGTCGTATCAAGGTGATGGCGAACCTCGACATCGCAGAACGGCGTCTGCCTCAGGATGGTCGTATCGAGTTGAATGTCGGGGGGAATCCCGTCGACCTTCGCGTCAGTGTGCTTCCGACCATGTTCGGCGAAGCGGTCGTTATGCGAGTTTTGGACCGGACGGTGGTTCAGCTCGATCTCGCCAAGATCGGAATGGACCCGCTCACGCTTTCGCGTTTCCGCGAGATGATCTTCCGTCCCAACGGAATTGTGCTCGTGACGGGGCCGACGGGTTCGGGAAAAACGACAACGCTCTACTCAGCTTTGAATGAGCTGAACGACATCGAAACAAAACTGATCACGACAGAAGACCCGATCGAATACGACATCGACGGGTTGATTCAGGTCCCGATCAATTCCGACATCGACGTGACATTCGCTGCGGCTCTGCGAGCGATTCTGCGGCACGACCCGGACAAGATTCTCGTTGGAGAAATTCGAGACTTTGAGACCGCTGAAATCGCGGTTCAAAGTGCTTTGACCGGTCACCTTGTGTTCTCCACGCTGCACACCAACGACGCCCCGTCGGCGATTACTCGTCTTCGTGATATGGGTGTTCCGCCGTTCCTGATCACAGCCACGGTCGAATCCATTCTTGCCCAGCGGCTCGTGAGAAAAATCTGCGTTGAGTGCCGGACTGAGTTTGAACCGAGTGACGAGCTCCTGATGGAGTTGCAACTGCCGATCGAACAGGCGCGGAAGTACAAGTTCTACTACGGAAAAGGTTGCCCGCGCTGTAACAACGCTGGCTATAAGGGACGAACCGGACTGTACGAGCTCATGGAAGTCAACGACGACATCCGCGACATGATCTCGTCGAACTCGTCTGTCGACGAAATGCGAAATCTTGCTCGCAGCCACGGGATGACCACGCTTCGCGAAGCTGGTCTCAAGCTGATTTTCGATGGTGTCACAACCATCGACGAAGTGGTTCGCGAAACCGTGATGGAAGACATCGAGTAACGCAGTCCTCATCAAAGCCACGACTTTGGTGATGCCGGTTCACAGAAGATTTATAGATCCAATTTAGTATTCCTCGGGGACATACAATGATGCCCCTTCCACTGTCCTGAAAAGGATCAGCGACATGCCAGTCTTTCAATATGAAGCGATGGACAACACCGGCCTCGAGGTCAAGGATACGATCGAGGCCCCAACGGAACAGGAAGCCCAGGCGCTGATCCGTGAGAAGGGGTTCTACGTCACCAAAATCTCGGAGAAGGTGGCGAAGAAGAAGAAGGATGCAACCAAAAAGCCCCAGGGTCCCAAGAAGAAACAAGCCTTCACCATCGGTGGGGTGAGTGCCAAAAAGCTGACCATGTTCACGCGTCAGCTATCGACGCTTCAGGATGCTGGTCTGCCGATCTTGCGAAGCCTTCGCATTCTGGAAGGGCAGGAAAAACCGGGCGCACTCAAGAACTCACTCATGGGGGTGATTGAGGATGTCGAGTCCGGAAACACGCTTTCCGAAGCGATGGCGAAACAGCCCAAAGCCTTCGACAACCTCTACGTCAACATGGTGAAAGCCGGAGAGGCTGGGGGTGCACTCGAAGTCATTCTCCAGCGTCTTGCTGAGTTCAAAGAGCGTTCTCAGACTTTGAAGCGAAAAGTTCAGGGAGCCATGGTTTACCCGGTTGCGGTGATCACCGTGGCGACCGGGATCGTGGGCTTCATCATGTACTGGATTATTCCGAAGTTCAAAGAGATCTTCATGGACTTCGGTGTCGAGTTGCCAGCGATCACCGAGTGGCTGATCGCAGCCAGCGACTGGGTTGTGAACTACTGGTATCTGATTCCAACGATCCCATTCGCGCTGTTCGTGCTTGTGAAGCTGATCAAGAAGAACAAGACGGGGGCGTATATCATAGATAGGATTGTGCTCAAAATACCGGTGCTGGGCCAAATCGTGAAGAAGTCAACGATTGCGCGAACGTGTCGGACGTTAGGAACATTAATCGCCTCGGGGGTGCCGATCCTGGAGGCCCTTTCCATTGCCCGGGACACGGCGGGGAACGAGGTATTCCGGCGCGCGTTCGATCACATCTATTCATCGATTCGCGAAGGGGAATCGATGGCGGTTCCGCTACGTGAAACACGCATCACCGACGACCTTGTTGTGAACATGGTCGACGTCGGTGAAGAGACTGGTGCTCTCGACAACATGCTGTACAAAGTGGCCGACGTGTACGACGAAGAAGTCTCCGTGCTCGTCGAGAGTTTGATCAACCTCCTCGAACCGCTCATGGTGGTCGTGCTTGGTCTGATTGTGGGTTTTATCGTGATTGCTCTGTTTATGCCGTTGGTGAAGTTGCTCAACGAACTCTCGTAGTTTCGGAGGGCTCACAACGTCACCAAAAACCTGTTTGTTTCCGCGTCTTGGCACAGTCCATGCGTTACCTACGACTGTCGTCGGTTCTGGCGGAAAAGCGAATCATGGCAACACACCAGTAAGAGCAAGACGATACGAGGGTGTAGCGTTTTGCGGCAGAAAGTCAGCCGACACGAAGTGGAGTGGAATTGATGAGACAAGCAACTTCAATCACAAACCGACAAAGACTGAACGGCGTGCCGGCACGGTCTGTGAGAAGTGATCGCCGAACGATGCACGGCGAGAAGCGATCTGCGTTCACGCTTGTGGAACTGGTCGTCGTCATTCTGGTCATCGGAATTCTGATGGCCTTCCTGTTCCCGGCGATCAATCAGGTCATCACCAATTCCCGTGTGGCTCAAGTCACCACCGAGATCAAGAGTCTCGACAGCGCGATTGCAGCCTTCAAAGGCAAGTACGGAATCTCGCCGCCGAGTCGATTGCGTCTTTATGAAGAAGCAGCTGGGTGGACGAGCGATACTTCACTCGAAGCTCGTGAAAGCAAGGCCTACCTTCGACAAATCTGGCCGGAGATGGATTTCACATACGCCGCAGCACCGACACCTGGTGAACTCGACATTGATGGCGATGGAGCAATTCGAGCTGCATCGGACGGACCAATTGTCTTAACCGGTGGGGAATGTCTGGTCTTCTTCCTCGGAGGGGTTTGTGCCACTGAAGACACGGCAGGCAATCCAATTCGTAACGCGGATGGTTCACTCGGAACGGCAGCCACTCCAGCGAAGTGGGCTCCTCTTGGATTTTCGACCGACCAGACATTTCCTTTTCGACGGGGAGGAAGTCGCGTCGCTCCGTTCCACGAATTCGATTCAGCACGACTGGTCAACGTAAACGATCCAACGACCCAGCCCGGTCGAAACATGCCTGAATACCTCGATTCACTACCGGGACAGGTTTCTCCTTACATCTATGCGAGCTCTTACGATGGACGCGGGTACAACAAAGACTCGATGACCAACGAGTATCTCGACATCAACTTGGGGGCTGCGACATTCGCGTCACCAACATCGATTTACCTTTCCAGCGATCCGGATGGCAATGTGAACGCAGACGTGACGAACGACGTTCCGTATCAGGCGAATTCCTATCAGATCATTTCTCCGGGGTTTGATAACAGCTACGGGGTGGGAGGACTTTACGATCCTGACACT